>JBMZVD010000064.1:0-12827 GCA_049625305.1 Flavicella sp. | reverse complement strand
TGTCTCACCGATTATTTTTGAATCTAAAAGAAAAACAGCTGCTTTGCTTTCTTTTTGATAAGGAATACCCGTTGCTTCTATATTGTCAGATGAATTGATCAATATAGGCAAACTCAAATAACTATTCAAGGGATCCAAACCAGAACTAATCCCGTGAAAATAAGATTCCATCAAAGAGAATATTTTTTTTAGCTTCAGGAGCTTGTCTTTGGTTAAATTCTCTAAAACTGTGATTTTATCCACCACATATTTGTCGTATACAGAAGCTACTAAGGCTCCTGAACTCCCAACACCGTAACCTTGGGGTATGCTCGAGTCAAAAAACATTCCATCAGCAATATCCTTGGAAAAATGCGCCGTATTGAAAGTTACTAAATCTGTATCTAGACCTTCTAAATATTGACAGAATTTACGCAAATTCTTATTTGAATTCTGCGCATCAGCGGATGGTTTTTCTGAAATTTTCAACGCTCCTTTATAATGGTTGTAGGGAATGGCTAATCCTTTGGAATCTTTGATGATTCCATATTCACCGAACAACAAAATCTTAGCGTAAAACAAAGGTCCTTTCATGGTAGGGATATTATGGCAATTATTTTCTGCAAATATACGTATTATTTATAAGATGCGATTTTTTGCATGTTAAACTATTGCAAACAAGAGCTCTATTGAAAAAAAAGTTTATTTTGATTTACTTTTTCTTTTCTAAATCAGCTCTTGAGCTCCGTTTCCAACCTCATCGTGAATAAAATGCCCATTTTGACAATGAATCGCTAAGTCGGTAGCTATGAAATTTTGGATAGCTTCTTTTTCAGATTTAGGATACAACACATGAACATTGGCTCCAGCATCCAAAGTAAAACAAACTGATGAACCATGGTCTTTTCGATACGCCCATATTTTCTGAATGATTTCCAATGTATTAGGCTTCATCAAAATAAAATAAGGGTGACTTGTCATCATCATTGCATGTAAGGTCAATGCTTCGCTTTCCACCAAAGCAATAAAGTCTGCTACCTTTCCCTCTTTCAAAATAGCGCTCATTTTAGTTAAATTTTCTGAAGCTTGTTCAAAGCGTTGCTTCGCAAAGGGGTGGCCGTACATCAGTTCATGTCCAACGGTACTGCTTACCTGTTTCTCTCCCTTATCAACCAATAAAATACTGTCTTGGTACTCTTGAAATACAGGGGCTACTTCATGAGAAAAAGGTACCCCAAACAAATCTGAACTTTCTTCAACCTCAGTATGTGCCCCCCAAACAACAAGGGATCCTTTGACACTTCTACAAGCACTCCCCGAACCTAAGCGTGCTAAAAACGATGCTTTTTTGAAGAAAAAGTCCTCTGATATATCAGGGTTTAACTGCTGTTCCATACGCATCAAACACATAGAAAGCGCAGACATACCACTAGCAGAGGAAGCTATTCCACTACTATGCGGAAAGGAATTCTCTGAGGTAATCGTAAAGTGATACTCCTTCACAAAAGGCATATAAGTCTCAATACGCTCAAAAAACTTTTGAATTTTAGGCTTGAAAGCCTCGTTAACTTTTCCTTCAAAAACAACCTCAAAACTAAACAACCCATCCAAATCCTCTTTTTTCTCATAAGACAACGTTGTAATTGTATGACAATTATTTAAAGTAAAACTGATCGATGGATTTTCTGGTAATTGAGGATCACGCTTGCCCCAATACTTAACCAAAGCAATATTACTCGGTGTTTTCCAAGTCGTTTTTCCTGTATTTAATTCTCCGGTATAGTCCTGTGCTATAAAGTCGTTTGAAGTCAAATCTGTATTTTTTTGTACAAATATACTCGTTTTACAACTATATATGGAATCCAATTTTTCACATATTTTAAATTTATTAGTTCTGTTGGAGTTCTTTTTGATTATTTTTGTTTTTATGGAGAAAAAAAAAGCGTTCTTACTACTCAATGGAGCAATTCCCAAGAGGCTTCCGGAGCTTGCTAATTATAGCTTTGTCTGTGCTACTGATGGTGCATACAATCATTTTAAAAATAGCTCCTTCCAACCTGATTTGGTCTGTGGCGATTTTGATTCTATCGAAAGCATTCCAGAAAATATTACCACTCAAAAAACTCCAGATCAAAACTTTACAGACTTTCATAAAGCACTAGAAATTCTGTATAAAAAAGGATTTAAAAATATTGATGTGTTCGGTGCTAGTGGCAAAGAGCAGGACCATTTTTTGGGCAACTTAAGTACTGCTATGGAATGGTTTGGCAAACTAGATATTACTTTTTTTGACAACTATGGCCGTTATTTTTTTCTCCCTAAAAAATACGTAAGTAAGTTTGTTTTGGGAAAAACTATTTCTTTAATTCCTTTTCCCTATGCTGAAAATATTACAAGTGAGGGATTGGAATACCCACTTCTCAATACCAATCTTACCTTTGGAAAAAGAATTGGCACCCGAAACAAAGCCCTTGAGGACACTATAAAAATCACGTTTAGTAAGGGGAAATTACTAGTCTACATAAGTAACAACTAACAACAATAAAATGGATAGAAAACTAAAACTTATCTGGGATTTTAAAGGACCTACAGGATTGGGAACCGCAAAACACCACTGCATTCACCTCAAAGAGTTTTCTGAAAAAGAAAACTTACACTACTATAGTATTGACCATACAGAAATCTCAGATATGCATGCGACTGCCTACATAGTCGTTGATGAAAAAGACATGAAAACCTATAGAGATGCTTTGCGACCTCACAGAGGTGAAGTCGCTAAAACAGTCTAGACATACTTCAATAACGAACAAATGCAAGCCAATAAAATCGGTCTTTTTATTCTACAAGTCTGTCTTGTTATGTGTTCAGTAAATTCCTTGGCACAAACACTCGGTCAACACGATGCTAATATACAATGGCAAATGCTTGATTCTGAAAAGGTACGCGTTCTTTTCCCTGCAGGAACCGAAATCGCAGCCAAACGCATGGCCGATGTTATCAACCATATTCACAATGTTTCTGCAGCTACATTAGGTGATAAATTTCAAAAAATTGATCTTGTTGTTCAAAACCAGCAAAGTCAATCCAACGGTTTTGTAACATTGGCTCCTTTCCGAACTGAGTTTTACGGGTTGGCTCCACAAAACCAACAAAGTCTTGGAACCGGGGCATGGCTAGACCTTCTGAGCATCCACGAATACAGACACGTATTGCAGTATACAAATGGCAAAAGAGGTTTGTCGAAGTTTATGCATTGGATCTCAGGACAAAACGGTTGGGCTGCCGCCATAAACTTCAGCTTCCCTGACTGGTATTTTGAAGGGGATGCAGTACTGTCTGAAACCTTGCTAAGCAATGCTGGCAGGGGGAGAACTGCTTCTTTTTTCAAAGAACTACGCGCTTTAGTTTTAGAGAGTAAAACTTACAGTTATGACAAAGCACAAAACGGTTCTTTTAAAGACCTTGTCCCCAACCATTACAAGCTTGGCTATATAATGAATAGCTACTTAAGAAACAATTACGGACCTGAAATCAACAAACAAATCATCGCTGATGCAGGAAGTTATTCCCATTTATTTTATCCTTTTTCAACAGCTGTAAAAAAACAAACAGGAAACACTACAAGAACTCTTTACAAAGAAAGTTTCAAAGCTTTACAAAAAGAATGGTTGCAAAAACTTGACAGTTCCAAAGTCAGCAAAAGTAAACTCTTAACTAGAAATTACGACAAGAAAATCCAACACTATCAATTCCCTCACTACCTACCGAACGGAAGTGTGCTTAGTCTGAAAAAAAGCTTGGATGAAACCCCTTCGCTACACCTTATATCCGATGCTCAGGAATCGAAAATCAAAGATCTTGAAATTACTTCAGAGGAATACCTATCTGCCACCAAAAACATCTCTACTTGGACTCGTTTTACCAAGGATTGGCGTAGAGGAAATAAAAATTACAGCGACATCGTTACTTACAACCTTGAGACAAAACAAAGAAAAAAAATCACAAATCAAAAAAGATATTTTTCCCCAAATATTTCTCCTGACCTCTCCAAAGTAGCTGCCATACATTACGATGAAAATATAGCGTATAGTCTGCATATACTTGACCTAGCAACTGGAAACATACTCTATGAATACAACGAAACAGATCATCCCTTTTTAAGCACTCCTAAATGGTCATTGGATGGAAAAAAAATTATTTACTTAGCTAAAAAACAACAACGTATTGCTTTTTTTGAGTTGAATCTGAACACAAAACAAAAGAGACGTTTATCTCCTTGGACTCATAAAAGTATTGGACAATTCTGTTTGAGTGATACACATATTTATTTTTCAGCTGACTTTGATGGCATAGATAACATATACAGCATAGCTCTATCCAAAACACATTCAATTGAAAAAATAACTCATGACAAGATTGGTGCTTACATGCCTCAAATTGATAGAAAAGCTAAAAAAATAGTATACAGTGTTTTTACAAGTAAAGGCTATCGATTGCATGAAATATCTTTGGACGAAATCGCACCTCTCCCATTTTCAATACATCACAATTCAAACGAGCACCTTCCCGAAATTAAAACTACTAAAACTGAAAAAAACCTATTGGATAGTGTTCCAAAAAACAACTACGAAATTAAACCGTATAATAGATTCTTCAGGGGGTTGAAATTGCACAGTTGGGGTTGGGTCGTAGATCCTACGAACCAAAACAATTTGGGAGCGCAACTACAATTCAAAAACATTTTAGGAGAGGTATCAAGCAACGTGAGCTTTGTAAACAATAGCAACGAAAAAAGAAATAGTCTCTCAGCTGATTTTAGTTATGGAAAATACTTTATTGTACCAAGTATCCGTTTTTACAATCAAGAGAGAAATAGTATCAACACGCTAAACAGCATTCCCGTAAACCTTCAATTCTCTGAAAATACGGTTGCCGTTGGACTTGAAGTACCCTTGTCTCAAGTGAAAGGAAACTACATTCAAAACCTAAGTATTTCTACTAATTTATCCCAACATTTTACCTCGAATTACACTAGCAACTATGATGGAAATTTGAATTTTAAAACCCTATCCACTCAAATTACCGCATCTAACTTAAGGAGAACGGCTATTCAAAATATCTATCCTAGATTTGGCCAATTCATGACTTTAGAGTTTGCAAAAAGTTTGAAAAAAAACACGGCAGAGAAAATAGATATCAGCAGTGTATTTTACTTTCCTGGATTGGTGAAAAACCACAGTCTTAACAGTCAAATAAGTTGGCACAAAGAATTGTTGGAAAACCCCTATCAATTTCCAGATACTTTTCAATATGCCAGAGGTTACAATCGATTTTATAGCAATGAAAATATTACAATTGCCACCAACTATGAATTTCCAATAGCTTACCCTGATTTTGGATTTTTCGGCATTTGTTACTTCAAAAGAATTCGAGGAAGACTATTTGCTGACAAGGGAATCATCAAAAGCTATACAATTGAGATACCCAGTGAAATTGATCTAGAAACAACTGCTGATTTCGATATAGAAACCTTTGTAAAACCTAAAACTTTTCAACAGAACTCTGTAGGAGGCTCGCTTTTGATTGACTTAATTTTCTGTAATAAAATCCCGTTGACGCTTGGTCTTAGAAATAGTTATCTCATTGACGCTACAGCAGATAAGAATGTTTTTCAACTGTTCTTCAACATAGCACTTTAATCAGTCTGTTGCAAGAACATTTCCAATAATATAACCTCCTGTCCAGGCATTTTGAAAATTAAAACCACCGGTAACAGCATCAATATTCAGGACCTCTCCTGCAAAAAACAGATCTTTATGTAGACGGCTTTCAAAACGTTTGAAATTGATTTCTTTCAAATCAACACCACCAGCAGTTACGAACTCATCTTTAAAAGTACTTTTTCCACTTGCTTTAAAAAGTCCATCAGTCAGTTGACTGGCCAAGGCCTCCAATTGTTTATTACTCAAATCCGCCCAACGACTTTTCTCATCAATATCTATGATAGTAACGAGGCGCTCCCATAATCTTTTAGTAATCGCCTCAAATGGAGAACGTAAAATCATTTGCTTTTTAGCCTGTTGTTTCTTTTGTTTTTGAAGTGCTTGCAATGCTTGCTGAAAAGGCATGGACAACCAATTCACTCTTACTGTATATTCGTAATTCATCTCATGCAACAAACGCGCTCCAAAAGCTGATAATTTTAGGACAGCAGGACCACTCAACCCCCAATGGGTTATGAGTAGAGGACCACTAGCCTCCAATTTGGTATTTTCAATACGCACCGTTGCATTGGGAACCGAAGTTCCTAGTAAATCGGTGAGTCTTTTGTCTTTGATATTAAAGGTAAACAATGAAGGTACTGGTGAGACCACACTATGATTGAGAGTTTTAACTAATTCCCATACACGTTTACTACTCCCAGCAGCGATGACCAATTGGTCTGCTAAAAAAGCGCCTTTGTCAGTATGTAATTGCCAGCCTGTATTGGTTTTTTCAACCTTATTGACTCCGTGGTTACACAATACTTGAATACCGAGTTTCTCTACCAATGCTTGAAAACAATCAATGATTGATTGAGAGCTATTGGACTCTGGAAAAATTCGATTGTCTTTTTCAATTTTTAAGGGAACACCTCTGGATTCAAACCATTCCATGGTATCGCCAGTCATAAATTGATGGAAAGGCCCCAACAATTCCTTTTTACCCCTCGGATAGAATTCCGTTAAGTCTTTAGGTACAAAACAAGCATGTGTTACGTTACACCTACCCCCTCCAGAAATTTTGACCTTTTGTAAGACATCTTTTCCTTTCTCAAGAATGACAACATTCAAATCAGGATTATTTTCTTTGGCTGTAATTGCGGTAAAGAAACCTGCAGCACCTCCTCCTACTATCACAATGTTTTTACCCATGCTATTTTAGCTATACATTATCTTTTTAAACTTCTAAAATCATATCACTGTAAGACAATACAGTATCAAAGCCTCTTTCTTCAAAATATTTAGGGGTGTTTTTATCACCTGCAACCAATATAAAATCACCTCCCCAGGCACCTAAACTCTTGAGCGCTCCATTAAAATCGTGAAAAACACTTTCCTGTAAAGGTGTAATATTCAACAAAGACCCAACAGTAGTTTCGTGTGTTTTAAGTAAATCTTGAAACTCACCCAATGATTTAGTCTCAGAAAGTTTCTTGGTAAGCTCCGTTATGGCACCACAAAAATCATTTTTATCAGTCTCAACACCTCTGTACAATTGTATGCCCTCTTTGCTGTCTTGCTTTTGATTTAGGTAGACAAAAAACAACTGCTCTTTAAAATCCGGAGAAAAAGAAACAGTTGTGACATTGGGTCTGACCCCATCCAACTGATAATGAATAGGGCTATTGTTTTGAGCACAAGCAATGTCATAACCACTCCCTCCAAAAGAATTGTGTAACAATTCAAAAGCATCAACCTCAGCCCATTGGGCAATATTGTTGATTAGGGTCGAGGATGTTCCAAGCCCCCAATTGTTTGGAAAGGTCAGAAAAGTCTGTACAAAAGCACCTTTACCGTCTGATAAAAATTGAGGATTCATTTGCATGGCCTCTCTTAAAATTTTCTTTAGAGTCGTGATGCGTTTGTCATCGCTATGTCGATGAAGTTCGTCTATTTCAATTTCCGCCTGAAACCACAAGTTTTTTTCAACAGAAAAGCTCTCCCAAATAATGCTTGGGACATCCAAAGTAGAAACCTCCAAACTTTGCCCAAATTTTGTGGGCAATGCCAAAGCCAATGCGCCATCTAAAACGGCGTACTCTCCTGTAATTAAAAGTTTGCCATTGCTGTAAAATCTTTTCATGACTTAATGGATTATGCTTGAGTTTTTATTTTTTGGTAAAACTCATGCACACCACTATGAGTTACAGGGGTGTTTTCAAAATGAGCTATGACAATTTCTTTTTCTTTTGGATTGGCTTCCAATTGATTTAAAATATTCATTAGGTGCATTTTCATATGCCCTTTTTGAATACCTGATGTTGTCAAAGCTCTTAAAGCTGCAAAATTTTGCGCAAGTCCCGCAACAGCAATAATTCGCATCAACATTTCAGCAGAAGGTTGTTGCAATAAATCAAGAGATAATTTAGCCATAGGGTGCAAGGCCGTCAAACCGCCAACTGTTCCTAAAGCCAAAGGTATTTCGATCCAAAAGCGAAAGACACCGTCTTTGATTTCACATTGCGTCAAACTCTTGTATTTTCCATCCTTTGCGGCATAAGCGTGAGCACAAGATTCTATCGCTCTAAAATCGTTACCGGTAGCCAATACCACAGCATCAATCCCATTCATAATCCCCTTATTATGAGTTACAGCTCTGTAAGGTTCTACATTGGCTATATCAATGGCAGCCTTGAATTTTTCAGCATATACGTGAGGTTCTATATCCGTTGTACCTGCGGCTAATTCTTCTACAGTACAAGAAACTTCGGCTCTGACCAGACATTCAGGTACATAATTGGACAAGATGCTCATTACAATTTGAATGTCTTCTCGTTCAAAACGAGCTGCGATTGCCTCTAAACAAGAATTGATGAAATTGGCACCCATCGAATCTTTCGTCTCAAAAGTAACATGTAATTGGAAATAGTGTTCTAGGTCAGTCGTTTTGTCTTTGAGTTCGATATCTAAAATACCACCGCCACGTTTCCGCATATTTTGGGTAATTGCGCTAGTAGCTGCAAACAAATCTTCTTTTACCTCCTTAAAATAAGACTGTAAAGTATCTTTGCTTCCCTTGTACATAAAATGTACTTGTCCTATTTTTTTGGTACCCAAAATTTCAGTTTTAAATCCACCCCGCGTACTCCAAAATTTACCTACAAGAGATGCAGCGGCTACAACTGAGCTTTCCTCAATTACCATAGGAATGGTATACACTGCTCCATCAATATTAAAATTGGGTGCTACGCCAAAAGGAAGGTAAAAATTAGAAAGTGTATTCTCCGTAAAATCATCGTGTAATTGTTGTAGTTTTTGATCCGAATTCCAATACATTTTTAAAGTATCAGTTACAGAATTGTCTTTTTTAAAAAAAGTGTTCACCAACCACTCAATCTTTTCGATCTTAGAGAGTTTAGAAAAACCTTTGATAATTTTGCTCATAAAAAGTAGTATTAATCTTGAAGCAAAGGTAACTCATACTTTGGAATTTTAAAAAATTATAAAGACTCTTGTTGTAACAATAAAATCACTAGATTTACATCACAAAAATTAATCAAAAATTATGAAAAACAAAAACTTAAATCGCATGCTGTGCCTCGCAAGTTTAGTGTGCATTACCTCGTGTGACACTTCCTACTTCGACAAAGAAATGGAAGGTTCACAAATCAATCTTGAGCTCCCTGTTCCAATTGGAACTTCAGAATACAGTATGGACCGTATGTTTGAAGAATTAGAATTCGAGGATATTCAAACACAAGACGATGGTACTTTGGCAATTCGTTATACAGAATCTCTTCAAGGTGGAGATAACGCTGCTTTTGATGTTGAAATTTCTGACATTAATGTTAGTTCAACCGTCCCTTTATCTGGAGGCTTAGCAGCTTTACCTAGTGGAGTACCCTACCCAGGACCGGACAATGTATTCCCAGGAAATCACCAAGAATTAAAAGTGGTTAATCTAACACAAAGAATAACTTCTGCTATTTTGGACAGAGGAAATCTTGAAATTATATTGGCATCTAGCTATGAGTCTGAAATTGAATTGACGATTAGCATACCATCTTTATTAAACAAAGATTCTGGCTTGCCTTTCAGTCGTACCGAATCACTTACCAACGAAACAAAAACATTAGATTTGGTAAATCTTCAAGAATACAAAGCAGACTTTTCTTATGATGGAGCAGAATACAACAAGACGTACAATCTTTTTGTAGTTGATATTGACTATGATTTTAAAATAAAAACAGGAGATGTAGTTTCAGCAACGAGCGCTTTGAATTTTGAAGTAAACGTTACGGATTCTAAATCTCCAGAAGCTGTTTTTGGTGATTTCTTGGATGAAAATTTTGACATATCCAATCAGACAATTTCACTAGATTTCTTTGAAGACTTCGGAGATGGCAATATATCTTTTGCAAATGCCACAATGACTTTAGAGGCTTCAAGTGGATATGGATTTCCTGTAGGACTGAATCTTTCAGGAGTTACAGCTACAAATTTCAACGATGGAGCCTCAGTAAGCCTTGAGAAAAATGACGGAAGTGATTTTGAAGCTATTTTTGACGGAGTAGCTGTTGTGGATTATGATCCTAATGGAAGTACTAAAGAAACCATTTTAGTACTTGACAAAGACAACTCAAACATCAACGAACTACTGAATTCAAAACCTAATGAAATTAATTTGAATCTTAGTGGATCTGCGAATCCGAATCATTCAGATGTAACTCCTAACTCTAATTTCTTTGCCAAAGGAAACGACGGATTTGGAATAGATTTGGTGATAGATGTACCTCTTGATATCAAGTTTGAGAATTTAGAACAAACAGAAACTTTTGAGTTTGATGTAGATGAAATCTCTGAAGAATTGGAGAGTTTAACACTGAAAATCGCTACAGAAAATGAAATTCCATTGACTGGTAAGATCAATCTAATATTCAAGAGAGCCAATGGAACTATTGTAAATGATATACTCACACAAACAGACATCGTTGCATTCAAAGCAGCTCCGGTTGATGACTCTGGTAAATCAATCGGAGTAGAATCTACTTCAACAGAAATTAATATTACAAACGTTGAAGCTTTGAACGAAGTTGACGAAATTGACCTTGTCATTACATTGGATTCAACTGAAGGAGCAGAAAGTGTAGTATTGAATAAAAACAACAGTGTTAAAGCTACATTATCAGCAAAAGCGTCAGCGACTGTAAACTTAGACGACAGTGATAATGAATAGAAAAATAGCCATGAGAAAAAATATCTTTACATATATAGCACTACTTTTACTAGGTATGGGTAGTATCAATGCACAAACACAATTTTCTTTTTACAATCTTGGAGATTATGTGCAACAGACACAAAATGTTTCACCCGTATACTTACAACAAAACGGTTTTAGCCTCGGACTTGGTGTAGGATTGGGTCTTGAAACAGGATTTGAAATAAAAGACCTTATTGTAGCCAATGATGATGGGATCACCAACAGATTTGATCTAGTGAATTTGCACAATTCTTTGGAAAAGGACAACAATCTAAATCTTGATATTGCAGTAAACCTCCTCTCCATGGGGTTTAAAACAAATCAAGGAACGATTAGTGTTTTTGCAAATGCTAGAGTAAAAAATTACTTTGATTACACCGATGATTTTATCGGAGTCATTGCTAAAGGAATCAACGACTTTGATTTAGTTAACAACCGTATCAACACAATGGCATATACCGAAATAGGTGTTGGATATACCCATAAATTCATGGAAGATAAGTTGGCAGTGGGTGTTCGTTTGAAATACTTGAATGGTATCGCCAATGCAAGTACTGAAAAAGATGCAACGGGAAGCTTGACTATAAACCCATTAGATTACAGTTGGACTATCAATACTCAAAATGCAATTGTAAACACTTCTATGATTGCCAATAGTGCCGATAATTTTGAAGACGGAAGTTTTTTTACTGACAATACAGGATTCGGAATTGATATAGGAGCTACCTACAAGATTGACGAAAAGTTCACCGTTGAATTAGCAATCAATGATTTGGGAAGCATCAATTGGAAACAAGATGTGGCTAATTATTTTGTACAAGACCAAACAGGAACTGTATACAGCGGTATCAATCTAGATGATGAAGATGGAGATATCGCTGAGGCAATGGTTGATAGGATTGGGGATTTAGTAGCTGCTGATGAAAGTACAAATAGTTACAAAACAAACCTAGTAGCCACAAGTTACACCTCTGTTAAATACCAATTGGATCCATTAAACGCATTCAACTTTACCGTATTTAACAACTATGCTTTTGGACAAGTAGATCCAGACATAGCCATTGGTTACCAAAGAACTTTGAAAAGAACAACTTTCGGTTTATTAGCTGCTACGGGTGGTCATCAAGGAGGTATCAATTTAGGTGCTAACTTTGTATTAAAAGCAGGACCATTTCAATTGTATGCTGCATCAGACAACTTGTTAGCGATGTTTAAAAAGCCTGAGGAGATATCTGGGGCAACGGTTAATTTCGGATTGAACTTTGTGTTTGGATACAAAAGCAAGAAAAATAAAGTAGCATTAGAAGCATGTATGGGTGAAGAAGTTGAAGTAGAAGGAGTTATCGAATCAGTTTCTACTGAAGATACTGAAAACATAGACGCCAAAGCAGATGCAATGGGTGAAAAATTAGAACAAGTTATCGAATCAGTTTCTACTGAAGATACTGAAAATACCGATACCAAAGCAGATGCAATGTCTGAAGAAGTTGAAGTAGAGGAAGTTATCGAATCAGTTTCTACTGAAGATACTGAAAGCACCGATACCAAAGCAGATACAATGGATGAAAAATTAGAAAAAGTAATTGAGACCAATACTGCCAACTAATAACCGTCAAATGTGATACTCGTTAAGACATTACTCTTGATATAGTAACTCATAACAATGTATAAAAGCTCCCTTATTTAGGGAGCTTTTTTTTATGAAGACCTAACAAACACTGACTATCAACCACTTAAAAAATAAACATAAAATTATCGATACAAACCTTGTATACATCATATAACAAGTGTATATTTGCATCGCTTTAAATGATAGCAGTGTCATTTAAACAAGCCGATATAGCTCAGCTGGCTAGAGCAGCTGATTTGTAATCAGCAGGTCGTGG
>JBMZVD010000063.1:0-12972 GCA_049625305.1 Flavicella sp. | reverse complement strand
GTCCTAATGGATCGATTCCAAATTATTTAGATGAAACCAAACAATAGTTATAAAATTTCATAAAAAAAGCAGCCTGTAGGCTGCTTTTTTTATGAGTATTATCGATTGTTATTTACAAGGTATTTGTGCTAAAATTTCAACAAAATACGACCAGAATTTTTGAGTAGAGGGAATACTAACACGTTCTTCAGGAGAGTGTGCTCCTTTGATTGTAGGCCCAAATGAAATCATTTCCATGTCAGGATAATGCGTTCCTAAAATTCCACATTCTAAGCCTGCATGACATGCAATTACACGCGGAGTTTCTTCAAACATTCTTTCATAGGTGTCTTTTAAAACTGTCAATATTTCCGTACTGGTGTTAGGTTCCCAACCAGGATAATCTCCTGAGATGTCAACAGCGTAGCCACCAAGTTCCAAGACACTTCTCAAACCATTGCACAAATCTATTTTTCCTGACTC
Source organism: Flavicella sp. (assembly GCA_049625305.1). Lineage (GTDB taxonomy): Bacteria > Bacteroidota > Bacteroidia > Flavobacteriales > Flavobacteriaceae > Flavicella. The sequence continues at coordinate 12,510 of JBMZVD010000063.1, read as the reverse complement.
AGAAAAAGAACGTGTCAAACAAGCGATTTCGATACGTCCTTCTTTAACACGAACACTAGCTAAATTGTTAGAGGTTTCAACCAATTCAGGAATACTAGCATTCATTGTATATACTCCATTATGTAGAGCGTATAAGGTACGTACCAGTTGCTTTTGCGCGTTTACTTCCATGATGTGTTCTGGCATTTGTGTTTCTTTAAATGAAATATCCAATGCGGATTCTTGAATACGATACTCATTTAAAATCGTGTGTGCTTTTAAGTGAAATTCGTATTCAAAAGCTTCCTTAAATACATTCGGCACAACAACAATTGCTGAACTTTCTCTAGGAATGGCATTGCGTAATGTTCCTCCTGAAAGTTGGGCAATTGACAATTCAAAATTTTGGTAAGTATCAAACAGGATACGGTTCATTATTTTGTTGGCATTTCCGAACCCTTTGTGAATATCCATTCCCGAATGTCCTCCCTGTAATCCGTTTACTGAGATCGTATATGCGGTACAGTCAGAAGGAACCTCTATTTGTTCGTAGTCACTAGCGCCAGTAATATCAACTCCTCCTGCACATCCAATGGCAATTTCATCGTCATCTTCCGTATCTAAATTCAAGAGAATATCTCCAGATAGTACATTGGGTTGCAAGTCCATGGCACCGGTCATTCCCGTTTCTTCGTCAATAGTAAACAAAGCCTCAATGGCAGGGTGTGGAATGTCTTTAGACGAAAGTATGGCCATGATAGCAGCCACTCCGATTCCGTTGTCAGCTCCCAAAGTAGTACCTTTGGCATAGAGCCAATCTTCTTTGATCTCCATTTCAATTCCTTGAGTTTCAAAATCAAACTCGGTAGCATCGTTTTTTTGATGTACCATGTCCAAATGTGACTGTAATACTACCGTTTTACAGTTTTCCATTCCTGGTGTTGCAGGTTTTTTTATCAAGACGTTCATGACCTGATCAACGGTCGTTTCAAGACCTAAGTCTTTTCCAAATGCTTCCACAAAAGCAACGACACGTTCTTCCTTCTTTGAGGGTCTAGGTACAGCATTTAAATCGGCAAAGTGATTCCACAATGCTTTGGGTTCTTTGTTTCTAATGTCCATATTTGACGAGTAGGGTATAGGGATTAGTAAATATCAATGACTGTTTCTTCTATAGGCTTACGAACCTTTTTTAGGGACGACATATAATCGTCTTCGGCTCTTTTTCCAACAGGAAGTAACAATACTGACTGTAAATTCTTTGATCCTAAATTTAGGATTTCATCGTATTTTTCAGGTATAAACCCTTCCATAGGGCAACTGTCTATTTGCATACTAGCACAAACAGTTAACAGGTTTCCTAAAGCCAGATAGGCTTGAGATTTTGCTGCTTGCTGTAAATCTTTTTGAGTGGTACGGTCATACATACCTAATAAATTTTCTTTAAAGGGCGCCAATACTTCATCCGGAGTATTGCGAACTTCTCGTATCAATTTGAAGTAATTTTCCACGTCTTCGGTACTTGCGTTTTTATGAATACATAAGACCAACAAATGTGAAGCATCTGCCACTTGTCTTTGTCCATAGGAATGTGCAACAAGCTCTTCTCTCAATACTTTGTTTTGGATCACCAGCATTTTTATCGGCTGTAAACCATAAGAAGTAGCGGTCAAATTAAATGCCTCTTTCAGGTGCTGTATTTGTGTTTCTTCTAATGTTACTGTAGCGTCAAACTTTTTGGTTGCATACCTCCATTGAAGACTTTCTATTATTGTCATAATGTTTTTTTTGATACTGCAAAAATACGGCAATATATTCTATTTTACTATTGATTTTTTAGTTTTCCTTTTAGTTTAACAATGCATTGATTATGTGTATAGTCCTGATTTATATCGACTTAAGTGTTTAAATTCTTTTGTCTGTGAAGTGTTGTGTTTATATTGCTTTTAAAAAAGTGAGAAAGTATGACAAGCGATTTGAGGGAAGTACTACTTTACGGGGGAACGTAATTTTTAGAGAGGATTTTTTACAATACTTGTGGAAGTTGCAATTATTCGAAAGACGTGATTTAAAAACTGTAGAGGGGCACCCCATATGTGTTGTCAAACCCGGGGTACACAACTTTCAATCGGGACCTGATTTTTTAATGGGGCAGCTTCATATGGGGGGAAAAATTTGGGTAGGTCATGTAGAAGTTCACCTTAAGTCTTCGGATTGGTATGTACACAACCATCACAAGAACAGCGCTTATGATCCAGTAATCTTACATGTTGTTTGGGAATATGACATGCCTGTACTGACGCAAAATGGAGTGGAACTACCTTGTTTAGAGCTCAAACAATACGTTTTTAAGCAGGTAGTAGATCGCTACCAGCAATTTTTAGGTAAAAGAAGTAGTTGGATTGTATGCGAGAACGAAATTTCAGAGGTCCCCAGTTTTACAATTAAAAATTGGATGGATCGATTGTATGTTGAACGATTGGAAGCTCATTCACTAGAGATAGAACGACTGCTCAATGAGACGACTCATGATTGGGAAGCGGTCTTATTTCTTAGGTTAACAGCTACGTTTGGTTTGCATCTTAACAAAACCGCCTTTATGAATCTAGCGAATTCTTTTGAATTCATTTTGATACGTAAATTTCAAGGCGTTCCTAATGGAGTTGAGAGCTTATTGTTTGGGCAAGCTGGTTTTTTAAAAGAGGAAAAAGAAGATAATTATTACCAAAAATTAAAAAAGTCTTATGATTATGTTCGCAAAAAGTACAAGCTAACTCCTTTGAACAATGCACAATTTCAATTTTTTAGATTGCGTCCTGCTAATTTTCCAACCCTTCGTATTGCACAACTAGCACAACTCTATGAAACCCACAAGCATTTGTTTTCCAAAGTTCTAAAAGCCAAAGTTTCTGCTGACTTTTATGAGCTTTTCCAAGTACGAGCAGCTCTCTACTGGAATACGCATTATGTATTCGAAAAAGCTTCTAAAGGAAGTGTCAAAAGAGTATCCAAGTCTTTTGTAGATTTACTTATGATTAATACCATTATCCCTCTAAAATATGTGTATCTAAAGATGCACAAAGAACGAGATGTGTCTGAATTAGAACCTTTAGTAAAATCATTAAAAGCAGAGAAAAACCAAAGTATAAATCGTTTCAAACAATTGAATGTTCCTTGTGAAAGTGCCTATGATAGCCAAGCGTTGTTACAACTAAAAAAAGAGTATTGTGATAAAAAGCGTTGTTTGCACTGTGCGATAGGATGGTATTTGTTGCGTTGACTTTTTAACATGCGCGCAATAAAAGGAGAAAAACTAAAAAAACAACCCAATTATTGGGTTGTTCTCAGTGTGTTTTCTTAATAAAGTTTTGGGAACTTAGAGGGGGCCACCTCATGCATCACCTTGTAAACAGCTTCAAAGACGTCTTCTTTGGATGGTTTTGAGAAATAATCTCCATCACTTCCATAAGCAGGCCTGTGGGCTTTGGCTGTCAATGTACTTGGTTTGCTATCCAAATATTGGTACCCGTCTTGTTCGTCTAATACTTTTTGTAAGATATACGCAGAAGCTCCCCCTGGAACATCCTCATCGACAATCAACAAACGATTTGTTTTTTTCAAACTTTCCGAGATACCATGTGTGATGTCAAATGGCATCAAACTTTGGATATCTATGATTTCTATGTCTATCCCAACTTGTGTCAATTCTAAAGCTGTATCTTCTACAATTTTTAAAGTTGAACCGTAGGACACAATTGTAATATCAGCCCCTTCTTTTACAGTTTCTACATATCCTATAGGAGTTCTGTATTCTGCAAGATTCTCAGGGAGGTTTTCTTTCAGTCGGTATCCGTTAAGGTTTTCGATAACAATGGCAGGTTCATCACATGCGAGAAGGCTATTGTAGAAACCAGCTGCTTTGGTCATGTTTCTAGGAACTAGTAAATGGATTCCACGAACAGTTCCAAGGATCATAGACATAGGTGAGCCAGAGTGCCAAATCCCTTCCAATCTGTGTCCACGAGTTCTGATGATCAGTGGCGCCTTTTGTTTTCCGAAAGTTCGGTAACGTAAACAAGCTAAGTCATCACTCAGTGTTTGAATGGTATAGATTAGGTAGTCTAAATACTGAATTTCAGCGATGGGCCTCAACCCTCTCAATGCCATTCCTATTCCTTGTCCTATAATGGTAGACTCTCTAATACCTGTATCTGTCACACGGTCTTCACCAAATTTTTCTTGAAGACTTTCCAATCCTTGATTTACATCTCCAATTTTTCCTGAGTCCTCACCAAAAATAAATAGATCAGGGTGTTTTTGTAACAACGCTTCAAAATTATCGCGAATAATGATACGTGCATCTACTGATTTTTTTTCTCCTGCATAGATAGGTGCTATTTCTTCTATGGAACTTACGCCATTTCCAGTGTCGTTGTGTAATTGGGTGCTATACCTGTCTTGGGCAATTTGTTTGTTGTGTACCAACCAAGCTTGTAAGGCATTTCTCTCAGAAGAAGTTTCATTTCTCAAAAATTGCATAGCTTTTCTAGCAGTACTTATGGTCTCCTTTCGTGAAGGAGTGAATGCAGCAGCTAAGTCATTTCTCAATTTCAGAATGAAATTCTTATTGCTGCTACTTTTTGCTACGGCATCCAATAAATCTAATAATTCTTTCTGTTCTTTTTGAAGTGGAGTTAAATAGGCTTTCCAAGCTTCTTTTTTAGCTTGTAAAACTTCTTTTTTAGCCTTTGCTTCAAGTTCTTCTAAAATACTTTCGTCATTGACAATTTTGTAAGTTTCACCTTCAGCATCTGTCAACTCAAATTCTAGGATCCACTCTCTAAACTTTTTATTGCAGTCGTATTCATTTTCCCATTCAAGTCTTTCTTTGCTTTTATAACGCTCATGTGAACCTGAAGAGGAATGTCCTTGTGGTTGGGTCAATTCTTGAACGTGAATCAAAACTGGAACATGTTCGTTTCTTGAAATATTTGCGGCCTCTTTGTAGGTATCTACCAGCTTGACATAGTCCCATCCATTGACACGGAATAATTCCAAACCTTTGTTGTTTTCGTCTCTTTGAAAACCACTCAGTATTTCAGAGATATTTTCTTTGGTCGTTTGGTATTTGGCGTGAACGGAAATTCCATAGTCGTCATCCCATACACTTGTTACCATAGGTATTTGAAGTACGCCGGCTGCATTGATTGCTTCAAAAAAGTGACCTTCACTGGTACTAGCATTACCAATAGTACCCCACGCTACTTCGTTTCCTTTGTTGGTAAATTTACCATAGCCTTGCTGAATGCTAGATACATTTCTGTATAATTTTGAGGCGTAGGCCAATCCGACAAGACGCGGCATTTGAGCAGCTGTACAAGATACATCCGAACTGGTATTGTATTGGTTGGTAAGATCTTTCCAAGATCCGTCTTCATTCAAACTATGTGTAGCAAAATGTCCTCCCATTTGCCTTCCTGCAGAAAATGGCTCTGCTTTGATGTCAGTATGAGCATATAGACCTGCAAAAAATTGTTGAGGTGTAAACTCTCCCAATGCCATCATAAAGGTTTGGTCTCTGTAGTAACCAGATCTCCAATCTCCTTTTTTAAAGGCTTTAGCCATGGCTATTTGAGGCAATTCCTTACCGTCTCCGAAAATTCCAAATTTTGCTTTTCCTGTAAGAACTTCTTTTCTACCTAGTAAGCTACATTCACGACTTAAAACAGCGGTGTAGTAGTCTGTTAAAATTTCTTTCTTAAACTCTTCAAATGAAATATTTTGAGATGTTTTTGATGAAGTTTTTACTGTCATGTAGTGACCTTTTTTTTTTGCAAAGATACGGATTAATAGCGACACATCAAATAAAGCGATGCGTTCAATAAATCCATAAACAATAGTTGTTTTATTTTGTTAGCTATTGGTTGTGTGTTTTTTTTACTCTATTTCTAAAAAAAACCTCTTCGTACATTGTTGACAATTTTAGGGAGGTGTAAGACACAAGAAAAACGTATTTTTTGATCGTAAGTTGGTCCGTTGAATTCCCATCCGTTGTTTGAATATACGGGTAAATATATTTCAAATATATCGTTGATAAAATTCAGTCGAATTCCAGTCTCGTATGCAAAGAATAGCTCGGTATGCTTGTTTTTTAATAACCCTATGTCTCCATATAACTCTATCGCTTTCCAAATACTGTAACTCGAATTTAAAGTGCTCATCCACTGATTAGCAAAACGTTGGTGGTTTTCGGGATAAAAGGTTTTGAACCCTCCTTCTGCTTTGATGTATTCTTGGTATAAAAAACCTGTATCTTCATTACGACCATACATCTGATGTTCGAAAAGATAGTCGTTTGGTTTACTCAAACCAAAACTGAAATAGTCGCTTTGAGTGTTGTTGTTGAGAAATAGACCTGTGTACCATCTAAGGTCTATAAATTTTTCATTTTTTGTCAATTTTCGATACCTCAGGTCGGTACTCCATTTTTGAAAATGTGTGGCGAGTTCTAAACTCGTTTTTAACCGAATATCATGAATTAATTTTGGCAGGGAATAATTGTAGGTGATTTTTAATAAGTTGTAACGGTCCTCATCGGTAGTTAGCTTCCCTTCCTCAATTTCTTTGGCAATGCTGTTGAAATTACATGTTATAAAATTATGTCCAGGTGTTCTTAAATCTTTTCTGTTAAAAAAGAGTGATATTCTTGGTTTTAGACTGAGGAATTTATAAGATTCTTTATAGTGGTAACTACTTCCTGACATTCCCATCGAAAATTTATAAATAGGACTTTCTTCGGGGTAAATAGTATAATCAAAGGAAAATCCTCCTGACAGATTGTTGGATTTTGTACTGTAGGAAGGAAGAAGTCGATACTCAAAGTTTTTAGGTAGTATTGTTTTGTTATTAAATTCACTTCCTAGTATCAAACCGTCATAATAATTATAATTGACTTGAGGTTTGATAAATATTTGATTGTAATATGGATCAGACATGTCTTTGATCCATTTCAATTGAATGGGCCTTTCTAAGAGTTTGGGACGTACATTCTTCCAATTATTTCTCAGGTTTAGTTCCGGATATAGGTATTCATAGTTGAGAGAAACTTTCTCAAAATCACCTTTAGCTACCGCAAATGTTGTTTGATTTGTAACGGGGGGAAGCCATTTCTTCCATATAATTTTCTTTTTGCGAATGCCATATACAGCAACGGGGGCCGCCATCTTTCTTCTGTTTTTTACTGTGATGTATAAAGAGTCACCTTTCTTTTTTATGTTTTTTAAAGTATAATCAATTTTTCTTGCCGTGTTCAAGTACTCGCCAAAAAACCAGTCAATATCTTTTGAGGTATTTGAATGAATTATTTCTTGAAATTTTGAAAGTGTATTCGAGTGAGATTTCTGATTTTTTGTATATTCTTTCAAGCTCTTTACAAAGATAGAATCTCCTAAATAACGTTCGATATAACGAAATCCAATACCCGATTTGAAAGAGGTACCCTTTGTTCTGTTGTAGTTTGAAAGTTTTTCTGTTCTTGTAGTGAGAGCTTGGTCAAGATTTTTTCTAGCAGACAACTGGTATACAAAGGTATACAGGTCATTGTATTTCATTTTTGAAAGGTGAAATTTTCGAAATCCCCATATATTAGATAGTGTACCAAAGGCTTTTGTGTTTGGATAATACTGTTCTGTATAAGCCATTATTAAATAGGTTTGCAATCCTTCTGTAAACCATAATTCTCGATTTTTATCAACTAAAAATGTATTCTCTATAATTCTCTTACTAACCATACTGAAGAGAGACTGGTCCCATTTAAATACATCTGAATGTGGATTTAGAAATTTAGGAATCTTCTGAAAGTCAAATTTATTTTTTTGTAGAAGACTATTTTTGTCAAGTAGGAGTTTGTTGTGTGAGTAGGTCCCAAGATAGTTGCTGATAAAGGCCAATTGTCTTTTTAGAATTGATTTTTTTAGCCCTTTTGGAAGGTTGTCGTTTTTAAGGTTTGTTTTTACTTGAAAATTAGGAAGTTTATAATTCTCAAATGTTTCTTTTTTGAAGATATAGAGAGGTGCATTCAGTCTTTCATTTCCATTGTGAGAATGCACTATATGTTTTTTGTAGTAGGTTGTCGAATGCTCTAACTCACTGTGAATTTTGTATCCTTTGGGAGTTTTAATACTGACAATATAGTCTTTTAGGTTCCCGTACATAAAGTCGAGATTTTTATGCGGATACGCTTTCCATTTCCCTTGCTCGTATATTGCAGGCACAACATGCCAATATTTTAAGTTGAAATTGCCTTCTTTTGTTTTTCCATAGCCACTAAATACTGCATTGGGAAGTTTTACTCGATACGTAAAATGAATCTTTATGGAATCATTTGCTGCTAGTTTTAGCGGCAATCTAATTTCTAAAATATCTTTTTTTTCCTTGTAATAAGCATAAGGGATGGGACTATTGTTACACAAGACTTTTTGAATGATAGCACTTCCTTTATCTACCTCTTTTGATAAATAAAGTGTTTTTTTGTGAGCTTCTAGCTCTCGATGAAGTAGGTCGCTTTCATGATTATAACTATTTGCCCAATGGTGAAAAACGAGTTTGTCTAAACTGTCCTTACTGATGTTGTAATAGGTGATGTTTTGCTGTATATCAAGTATGCTTTTTTCTGGGAAAAGTTCGGCTTTAATACGGATTTTAGTATGTTGAGCGTAACCCTTTGCCAAAAAAAAGCACAGTATGATAATGAGTTTGCATGAATATTTCAATGCTGATATGGGCTTAGAAATTTGGTTTTAAACTGTATTTTGCGTAGAATTTATTGAGGTGCTCTAAAGCTTCTTCAGCGGTATCGACAATTCTAAAGAGTTTCAAATCTTCTTCGCTGATGGTTTGGTACTCTTCCAATAGGGTTTCTTTTATCCAATCAATAAGTCCTCTCCAAAATTTACTACCCACTAAAATGATTGGAAAACGACCTATTTTAGAAGTTTGAATCAAGGTGATTGCTTCAAACAATTCGTCTAAAGTTCCAAACCCCCCCGGCATAACTATAAAACCTTGGGAATATTTTACAAACATTACTTTTCTTACAAAGAAATAGTCAAATTCGAGGCTCATACCCTTGCTAATCCAAGGATTATCATGTTTTTCAAAAGGTAATTCAATGTTGAGTCCTACGGAAACACCTCCAGCTCGATCTGCTCCTTTGTTTCCCGCTTCCATAATTCCTGGTCCTCCTCCAGTAATTACACCGTAACCATTTTGGGACAATTGATACCCTATTTCTTCTGCCAATATATAATACTCGCTATCAGGTTTTGTTCTGGCCGATCCAAAAATACTCACACATGGCCCAATTCTACTAAGTTTCTCATAACCATCTACAAATTCAGACATGATCTTGAATATTCCCCAAGAGTCATTTGATTTGATTTCGTTCCAAGTTTTAGGTGTGAATTTTTCTATTATTTTTCTGTCTTTTTTATCATTCATAAAACATCCTCTTAATTTGTATTAGTAATGCTTTAATATACCTATTTTTTATGAATAATAGAAGTGTTTTTTTGTGTCTGTTTATCAGTGTTTTAGGTGTTTCTTATAACTTTAGTTCTTTGCGTAAAAAACGGGCAGTAAAACTTTTTTTGTTGTTAGCTACAGCTTCAGGTGTTCCATTACAAATGATTCTTCCTCCATTTTTTCCTCCTTCCATACCGATATCAATGATGTGATCTGCCAATTTGATGACATCCATATTGTGTTCGATGATAAGAACAGTGTTTCCTTTGTCTGTGAGTTGATTCAAAACTTTCATCAACACATTGATGTCCTCAAAATGAAGTCCTGTTGTTGGTTCATCTAAGATATAAAATGTGTTTCCTGTGTCTTTTTTAGAGAGTTCAGTTGCTAGTTTGATTCGTTGAGCTTCACCTCCAGACAGCGTGGTGGACTGTTGACCTAATGTGATATAACCCAAACCGACGTCTTGAATAGTTTTAATCTTTTTGTGAATTTTTGGGATAGACTCAAAGTAGGGGATTGCCTCATTGATAGTCATGTTTAAAACATCTGAGATAGACTTTCCTTTGTAACGTATTTCAAGGGTTTCTCTATTGAATCGTTTTCCTTGGCAAGTTTCACATTCGACGTGAACATTCGGTAAGAAATTCATTTCAATGACGCGCATACCCGCTCCTTGGCAAGTTTCACACCTACCTCCTTTGACATTGAATGAAAAACGTCCTGGTTTGTAACCGCGAATCATAGATTCTGGTGTCTTGGCAAACAAACTTCGGATTTCGCTAAAAACACCTGTATATGTGGCTGGATTGGATCGCGGAGTTCTTCCAATTGGAGATTGATCTATGTCTATAATCTTGTCTATATACTCCAAACCTTCAATGGATTTGTAGGGTTGAGGTTCTTTTACACCTCTGTATATGTGTTGGTTTAAAATAGGATATAGAGTACCATTGATTAGGGTAGATTTACCACTTCCTGAAACCCCTGTCACACAAATCATTTTTCCGAGTGGAAAACTTACAGTTACGTTTTTTAAGTTGTTACCAGTTGCTCCTTTTAATACGATTTCTTCCCCGTTGCCTTTCCTACGTTCCTTAGGGACACTAATTTGTTTGCGTTTAGTAAGGTAGTCGGCAGTGAGAGTGTTTTGTTTTTTTAGTGACTTAAAAGTTCCTGAACTCACAATTTGCCCACCATGCCTTCCTGCTCCTGGACCAATGTCTAAAACATAATCAGCACATTCCATCATGTCTTGATCGTGTTCCACGACTAAGACAGAATTTCCAAGATCCCTCAATTTTAATAGTGATTTAATCAAGCGCTCATTGTCTCTTTGGTGCAATCCAATACTCGGTTCGTCCAATATATAGAGCACCCCAACCAATTGAGAGCCAATTTGGGTTGCCAACCGGATACGCTGTGCCTCTCCTCCTGAAAGTGATTTTGAGGTTCTGTCTATAGTCAAATAATCCAGACCGACGTCGAGTAAAAACTGAATACGGGTTCGAATTTCTTTGATGATTTCTTCTCCGATAACTTTTTGACTATTGGAAAGCTTTTCTTCGATGTTTTCAAACCAGTGGTGAAGGTCTATGATATCTAATTGTGCTAACTCAGCTATATTTTTGCCTTGAATTTTAAAATTCAAAGCCTCGTTTTTTAAACGATTTCCATTACAGCTAGGACATTTTTGGGTTTCCATAAAACCTTTTGCCCATCTTTTAATACTGCTAGAATCGGTACTTTCGTATTGATTGCTGATAAAAGCTTTGATGCCCTCAAAATCTATATGGTAATTTCGGGTGACCCCTAAGCTTTTTGAATTAATTTCAAATTTTTCATCTCCACCATTGAGTAATATTTCCATGGCTTCTTTTGGAATTTGAGAAATAGGATCTGTCAATTTAAAACCATAGCGTTCTGCAATTAGTTGTATTTGCTTAAAAATCCAGCTGTTTTTTTGTGGTCCTAAGGGGAGTATTCCTCCTGCTGCTATCGATATAAGATCGTCTGGTATAATTTTGGGGATACTTACAATTTGAACATTTCCCAATCCATTACATTTGTTACATGCTCCTTTTGGAGAGTTAAAAGAGAAGGTATTGGGTTCAGGGTTTGGATAAGAGATTCCAGAAGTGGGACACATCAAATTTTTAGAGAAATAGCGAGGTGTTTCTCCCTCGTGTTCAAGTGCCATCATGGAGTTGTCTCCTGCATACAAGGCAGTTTTAATGCTTTCTTGTAATCGTTTTTTTGTTGAGTCGTCTACACGCAATCTATCCACTACGATTTCGATATCGTGTGTTTTGTAACGATCCAATCTCATGCCCTTGACGATGTCTTTTATTTCTCCGTCTACACGAACTTTGACATAGCCTTGTTTGGCAATTTGTTCAAACAATTCTCTGTAATGTCCTTTTCTTGATTTGATGACAGGTGCTAGGATAATGGTTTTCTTACCTGCATATGTTTCTGAAATCAAATCTAAAATTTGGTCGTTGCTGTAACTGACCATTTTTTCATTTGTATTGTAGGAATATGCATCTGCAGCCCTTGCAAACAAGAGTCTGAGGAAGTCGTATATTTCAGTAATGGTACCTACAGTTGATCTTGGGTTTTTATTGGTGGTTTTTTGCTCGATTGATATTACAGGAGATAATCCATCTATTTTATCGACATCAGGACGCTCTAATCCTCCTAGAAATTGACGAGCATATGCAGAGAAGGTTTCTATGTATCTACGTTGCCCTTCTGCATAAATAGTGTCAAATGCCAATGATGATTTACCACTTCCGCTCAAACCTGTGATTACTACAAGTTTTTCACGTGGTATTTTTACATCGATATCTTTTAAATTATGCGTTCTAGCGCCTAAAACTTCAATAAATTCTCCTTGTTTTTCCATGTAGCGTAAAAAACACAAAGATACTTATAAGTTGTTTAGTTAAAAAGTGATTTGAGTGGGATTGTTTTTAAAAGTATAGTTTGTAGACATCGTGTTAGAAA
>JBMZVD010000062.1:0-13251 GCA_049625305.1 Flavicella sp. | reverse complement strand
ACAGGCATATTCATGTTTGGAACTCATATTTTTTGTTTGCCACACACTTATTACTTTATTTTTTTTATTCTTTTTGAATCAGCTATATTTGATTAATTTATTTTGTAACTATCTCCCTATTTTGATGATTTTTTCATTTGAAGAAGAATTCGTTTTTTGTTTCAAAAAACTTGATTTCTAAAATTGTTAGATTGTAATTATTAAAAAAAACAAGAACTCAAGGACTGTAATATTGATTTGATTAAGTTTAATATTTAAAAGTTTTTGAAAGATGGTTGGCTACAAAAAAATAAATATAGCACTTTTAACATCTGACCAAGAGATGATTTCAGAAGTGAAATTAAGTGTGCAAGACTCTTTTGATGATGCCGCTACTCTTCACCCATTTGCATCAAAGAAAGAGTTTGAACAGTCTGTCAAAGAATTTAATTACGAAGTTTTTATTTTTGATGTCGCTCCTTGTTTTTTTAATGTATTTTCCTTCTTAGAAAAATATAACGACCTCTCAACAACGATTTTATATCTTTTGGAAGACGATCGAATTTGTTTTAAAGCATTGCTATCCAATCTAATATCAGATGCTTTGATAAAACCACTTGTGAAGGATCAATTATGTAAAAAAATTAAAAATCTTATCAATAAATCACTATTTGAAAGAGAATTTTCAAACAGTGACATACAAAGTAAATATTTACAATTACCTTTTTTAGCAGTGCCTTCACTTGCTAAAATTGATTTTTTAAAAATAGAATCGATTTTATATTGTGAGGCAGATGGTAAATACACAACCTTTTACTTAGAAAACGGTACGACAATTATATCCAGTAAAAACCTTGGGGAATATGAAAAATTACTCACTCACAAATGCTTTTTTAGAATTCATCATCGATACCTTATAAATCTCACTAAAGTGCTCCGAATAGATAAAACAGGAGGAGCATACTGCGTCTTACTCAATGAGAATATTTTACCAATATCTAAAAGAAAACTAGACTCGCTGATTCGGTATTTAAAAGTGAAGTAAAACTCTTCTCAATACAAGCCTTAACGACGTCTTGAAAGTTCAATTTATTAACGATGCTTTCGGCTTGCAATTTTATAATTATAGCAAAACACTAAACAATATTTTTGGTGTTTTTTTTTGCTGTAAACATCAGTTTTAATTTTAAATATGAGTGTTTTTTTTAAAAAGAATTCATCCTGTCTTTTTTAAATGTCATCGCTTTTAAGTTTCCTTTTATCTTTTTTTTTAACCAATTAATCTAGGGTAAATTGACTCTCACCGAAATTACTTAGAAAGAGTCTCTTAATTAAATAATTTAGAGATATGTAATGGAGGTTATAATACAGGGGATAACACGAAGTTTAAGCTTTTAAAGCGTTTTTTGAAAGTTGAAAATTTCTAAACAAACACATTCGGAATTGATTGCAATTCCAAATCAAAACATTAGACAACGTGTTTTTGCCTTGGAGTTTTTTTTGCAATGATTTGCTAGTGTTGTTTTTGGTTATTTCACTAGTATCCCCCCTCCAACAATTGATTTGCAGAACTCTCCAAGGCTTTTTTTACAGGAGGAATTAGTGGGTTGTAATTCATATAAAATGAGTTGTAGCTATTTATTAATAAAGTTGAAAGACTTCAAACAAACAGCAAGAAATGAAATTAAATTTACGATCAAATTTTTCGGTTTTAGTGTTGTTTTTAGCAATACAATTTGTGTTCGGTCAATATGAATCTCAGTATACCCAATACATGTACAATACATCTATCGTGAATCCTGGATATTCAGGATCTGAAGAGGCTTTAAAAGTAGGTTTGCTTCACAGGTCACAATGGCAAGGGATAGATGGAGCTCCTTGTTCACAAACATTGAATATTGAGAATAGATTCTTTAAAAGTTTAGGGGTTAGTTTGAACGCTAGTAAAGATGAAATAGGTCCCGATAAAAATATTATTTTTGACTTGAATGTAGCTTATCACTTACAAATAAATGCTAAAACTCAACTGTCTTTAGGATTGAAAGGGGGAGGTAGATTTTTTAGTCATGACCTCAGTCAAGCAAACATGACTTCTAATCAGAATGTGTCTAGTAATTACAAAATTGATAATAAGTTTTATCCTTCTTTTGGTGCAGGTCTTTATTTGTATAATGAACACAGCTATGTTGGATTTTCAGTTCCAAATTTATTAGAAGATTACAATGATAATATTGATGGCCCGTTTTCTTCTAGTAGACACTATTATCTGATTCTTGGTACTGTGATGAATTACAACAAGGTTAAAATCAAGCCATCTACAATTGTGAAGGCAGTTGAAGGTGCACCTTTATCAATTGACGCTTCTTTGAATTTCATGTTTTATGATAGGTTTGTGTTAGGTGGTGCATATAGGTATGAAGCGGCTTTAAGTGGTTTGATAGGCTTTCAAATAACAAAGAACTTATTTCTAGGGTATGCCTATGACTTCAATACTGCACTAAAACATAGCATTGCAGGTAACACTCAAGAATTTTTCTTAGGTTATATGTTGCCTTTAGACAATATGTATGAATCTCCAAGATTCTTTTAATTACAAGCTTTTTTAAGCGAGATAGGCAGTTTTTATTTTTAATAGAAACTGTCTTCCTGTATGCAGAATATTCGTAATTTTATAGGCATTAATACCATTGCTTAAAAAACTCTATGTATTTAATTTTTGACACGGAAACGACTGGTTTGCCTAAAAACTGGAAAGCACCTATTACAGATACTGATAACTGGCCGAGATGCATTCAGATAGCATGGCAGTTACACGGTGCAATGGGAGAAGTGATTGATCACGATGATTTCTTGGTAAGACCGGATGGTTTTAATATTCCTTACGATGCGGAACAGATACATGGTATATCCACTGCATTGGCGGAAAATCAAGGAATTTCTTTAATAGATTGTTTAGAAAAGTTCAACGATGCACTCAAAAGAACAAAGTTTATTGTAGGTCAAAATGTTGGATTTGACGTCAATATAATGGGCTGTGAATTTCACAGGTTGAACATTGAAAGTTCACTCACTGATTTGCCTGTTTTAGATACCTGTACTGAAGTTACTGCTAGTATGTGTAAGATTCCAGGAGGAAGAGGAGGTAAATTTAAACTACCTACTTTGACAGAATTGCACATGCATTTGTTTGGAGAGGCTTTTGGCGAGGCTCATAATGCAACTGCGGATGTTGAGGCAACGACTCGTTGCTTTTTTGAATTGGTCCGAAAAAGGGTATACAGTACCGATGAATTAAATGCTGCCCAAGATTATCTCGAAATATTTAACAAAGCCAATCCAACAAGTTTTGAGGTAATAGGTCTCAAACATCTCAATTTAAAAAAGGAAAGTGAGAAGTTAAGAAGACAAGATGAAAAGAATAATGGTGCTGGTAAATTTGACGTGTCTCAAAATACTGAAATTTTAAGTGGGGTTACTTTCTCTCATTTGCACAACCATACCCAATATTCAGTGTTACAATCCACGATACAAATTGGAGCATTGGTCAGTGCAGCGGCTAAAGAAAATATGCCTGGAGTAGCACTTACTGATGCAGGTAACATGATGGCTGCTTTTCATTTTGTAAGGGCTGTTGCCAATCAAAATAAAGCGATTAAAGCGGCAAACAAAGAGTCCCTAGAAAAAGGAGAAACTCCCACACAACAAGAAATAAAACCCATTGTAGGTTGTGAATTTAATGTCTGCGAAGACCACACCGATAAATCGAGAAAAGACAATGGTTACCAGATTGTAATCATCGCTAAAAACAAGCGTGGTTATCACAATTTGGCTAAAATGTCTTCCATTGCATTTGTAGATGGATTTTACTATGTTCCAAGAATTGACAAACAAATAGTTGAAAAGTACAAAGAGGATTTAATTGTGCTGACAGGAAACACCTACGGAGAAGTACCCAATAAAATATTAAATGTTGGTGAAAAGCAAGCTGAAGAAGCTTTGTTGTGGTGGAAAGAACAGTTTGGAGACGATTTGTACATCGAATTAATGCGCCATGGGCAAGAGGACGAAAATCACATCAACAAAGTTTTGTTACAGTTTGCGTCCAAACATTCAATAAAAACGGTAGCGACCAACAATACGTTTTACTTAGAAAAGAAAGATGCCAACGCACATGATATTTTATTGTGTGTCAAAGACGGTGAGAAACAAGCGACACCTATTGGAAGAGGAAGAGGATATCGTTATGGGTTACCAAACTCTGAATACTATTTCAAGTCTACAGCTGAGATGAAAGAGTTGTTTGTGGACATTCCGGAGGCCATAATCAACACACAAGAGATTGTCGATAAGGTTACTCCGTTTGAACTGGCTCGAGATGTTTTGTTACCAGCTTTCGATATTGAAGAACAATTCAAGGACGCCAAAGACCAAGAGGACGGTGGTAAAAGAGGCGAGAATAATTTTTTAAGACACATAACCTACGAAGGCGCCAAAGAGCGATATGGTGAGTTGACAGATAGTATATGTGAACGCTTAGATTTCGAATTAGATGTTATTGCAAAGACAGGGTATCCAGGATATTTCTTGATTGTGGAGGATTTTATTCGAGCGGCAAGAAAGATGGGAGTTTCTGTAGGTCCTGGACGTGGTTCTGCAGCTGGATCTGTGGTTGCCTATTGTTTAAAGATTACCAATATTGATCCGATAAAATACGATTTACTTTTCGAGCGTTTCTTAAATCCTGAACGTGTTTCAATGCCCGATATCGATATCGATTTTGACGACGAGGGTAGGGGGCGTGTTATGGATTATGTTATTGAAAAATACGGAGCCAACCAAGTTGCACAAATCATTACTTATGGAACTATGGCAGCCAAATCCTCTATAAGGGATACGGCTCGAGTTTTGGATTTGCCGCTTTACGAAGCAGATCGAATTGCCAAATTAATTCCTGGGATGAAACTAGGAAAGATTTTTTCTTTGGATGAAAAAGCTTTGAAGGAAAAGTTGCGATCTGAAGAAATTGAATTGGTAAATGAATTAAAAACGATTGCTGATGGAGCGGGGCTTGAAGCTGAAACTGTGAATAAAGCAAGAGTTTTAGAAGGTTCTGTAAGAAATACGGGTATCCACGCATGTGGTGTGATCATTACACCAGACGACATTACAAAATTTGTTCCTGTCTCCTTGGCAAAGGATTCCGATATGTACGTGACCCAGTTTGACAACTCCGTCGTGGAAGATGCAGGATTACTCAAGATGGATTTCTTGGGACTGAAGACCCTAACTTTGATTAAGGATACCGTAAAAATTGTCAAAGCAAGACATGGAGTATTGTTGGACCCTGAAAATTTCCCCCTTGACGATGTAAAAACCTACGAGCTGTTCCAAAGAGGAGAAACGGTGGGGATTTTCCAATACGAATCTCCAGGTATGCAAAAATATATGAAGGACTTGAAGCCCACCGTTTTTGCAGATTTGATAGCCATGAACGCTTTGTATCGTCCTGGACCAATCGAATACATTCCAAGTTTTATCAATAGAAAACACGGAGTTGAAGAAATCGAATACGATTTGGATGCCATGGAAGAGTATTTGGAGGAAACCTATGGAATTACAGTATATCAAGAGCAGGTTATGTTGCTCTCTCAAAAGTTAGCAGATTTTACGAAGGGAGAAGCAGATGTCTTACGTAAAGCTATGGGAAAAAAGCAAATTGCTGTCTTGGAAAAGATGAAACCCAAATTTATTTCACAGGCAAGTGCCAATGGACATGCGGAAGATCGACTGGAAAAAATATGGACGGATTGGGAAGCTTTTGCATCTTATGCCTTCAATAAATCGCACTCTACCTGTTATGCTTGGATAGCGTATCAGACAGCTTATCTAAAGGCACATTATCCGGCGGAGTATATGGCAGCTGTGTTGTCTAATAATATGGGTGATATCAAACAGGTAGCTTTTTTTATGGAAGAGTGCAAGCGTGCTGGCTTGACAGTTTTAGGTCCTGATGTAAACGAATCGTATTTGAAGTTCTCAGTTAATGAACAGGGAGCCATTCGTTTTGGGATGGGAGCTATCAAAGGAGTAGGTGCTGCAGCCGTTCAAGAAATTATAAGAGAACGAAAAGAAAACGGTTTTTTTACTTCTATATTTGATGTAGTAAAAAGAGTAGACTTACGCCTGACGGGTAAAAAAGCCATTGAAGGTTTGATACTGGCAGGAGGTTTTGACTCTTTTACTGCTACGCATCGTGCACAGTATTACATCACGGATGAAAAAAACGCTACCTTTTTAGAGAAAGCCCTTAAGTTTGGGCATAAATACCAAGAAAGTCAAAATTCATCACAAGTTTCTCTTTTTGGAGAAGCTTCAGAAGTTACCTTTCCAGAGCCTGATATTCCTTATTGTGATACATGGGGGACTATGGAGCTGTTAGCCAAAGAGAAAGAGGTTGTGGGGATGTATATTTCAGCACATCCATTGGATGATTTCAAAAATGAAATGCGTTTTTGCAATGCCAATTTGGCCAATTTTAAGGATGATTTAAACAAATATATAGGACATAAATTAAACTTTGGAGGTATTGTCACTAGTGTTGATCATCGTGTTTCTAAAATGGGAAAAGGTTGGGGAGCTTTTGTGATAGAGGATTATGGAGATAGTCATGAATTTCGAATTTTTGGAAATGAATATTTACAATACAGGCCTTTTTTGACTGAAAAAACATTTTTGTATGTAAGTTGTGTAGTACAACAAGGATGGACTAATAAGGAAACAGGAGTTGTTGGAGAACCTCGTGTTAAGTTTACCAATTTTATGTTGTTGCACGATGTTATGGATGACAAATGCGACAAGATTACCATACAACTCAATTCAAACGAAATTTCTAAAGAAAGTATTCAATCTTTGTATACTATTTTAAAAGAATACGAAATAGCAGGCAAGCAGAAATTAGCTTTTACCATTCGTGATGTTAAGGAAAAGATTGAAGTGACCTTACCTAGTAGGGGGATGAAAGTAAATGCGAGTTCTGAGTTTTTTAATCGAATGGAAAAAGAGAATATACGATTCAAAGTAAATTGATTGGTCTTAATTTTAATCTAAAAGTTTCTTTTTAATCAATGGCAGGAATTTATTTACACATTCCTTTTTGTAAAAAGGCATGTCATTATTGTGACTTTCATTTTTCTACATCTATGAAGCATAAGGATGCCATGCTCTGCGCAATCAGCAAAGAACTAAAGTTACGTTCAGAGGAACTCGATGGACAATTGATTGAAACGATTTATTTTGGAGGTGGAACTCCAAGTGTATTGACAGTTACTGAAATTGAAAGTCTCATCAATGATGTACGATGCAATTATAATGTTACCACTTCAGTTGAAATAACCTTAGAGGCCAATCCAGACGATCTTACCCATTCTAAAATAAAAGAACTAGCAGAAAGTCCTATCAATAGGTTGAGTATTGGTGTCCAGTCTTTTTTTGAGGAAGATTTAAAGATGATGAATCGAGCACATACTGCTAAAGAGTCATTAGACTGTTTGAGGTTTGCAACCCAATATTTTAACAATATTAGTATCGATTTGATCTACGGAATTCCAAACATGACGCATCAACGATGGTTGCAAAATTTGCAGAGGACTTTTCAATTAGGGATAGGTCATATTTCAAGTTATGCTTTGACAATTGAGGAAAATACGGCTTTGGCTACTTTTATAGCCAACAAAAGCTATCCTCCAGTAGATGAAAATTTGGCATTGGAACATTTTAATATCTTAGTTGCTGAGGTGGCTAAAGAAGGTTTTGTGCACTATGAAACTTCAAATTTTGCCAAACCTGGCGCATTTTCTAAGCACAACACCTCGTATTGGAAAGGTATTTCCTATGTTGGGGTAGGACCTTCTGCACATTCTTTTGACGGTAAAAGAAGAGCTTGGAATATTGCAAATAATACGAAATACATAAAATCAATTGCTCAAAATGTACTTCCAATAGAAGAGGAGGTATTGTCTGTTTCGGATCGCTATAATGAATATATCATGACAGGCTTACGTACTATTTTTGGAATTTCAATGGAGAAGATTTCTGAGGATTTCGGTGTTTTTTATGAAAGCTATTTGCTTACAAACAGTCAAGTTTTTTTGGATAAGGAGTTACTAGAATTTAAAGATGGTATCATAAAAACTACAAGCAAAGGAAAGTTTTTAGCAGATGGAATTGCTTCAGATTTATTCTATATTGAAGACTGAATCAACAGGAGAAAAGTAAACTCAATTTGTGACCTAATAAATAGAATATGAATATTGAAAGTTTACGAGATTATTGTTTGTCCAAGCCACATGTAAGTGAAAGCCTTCCATTTGATAATAAGACTTTGGTGTTTAAGGTGGCTGAAAAAGTATTCGCGATTACTGGCTTAGAAGATTTTCCCGCGCGTGTAAATTTGAAGTGTGTTCCTGAAGAGGCTTTAGAATTAAGGGAAGCTTTCAATGAAATCGTTCCAGGATATCACATGAATAAAAGGCATTGGAATACTGTCTACTATAGCAGTTTGCCAGATGCCATGATCCAAGGTTTGGTAGACACTTCTTATAAATTGGTCGTGTCTGGTTTTACCAAGAAAAAACAAAAAGAGCTAGGATTGTATCCCTAGCTCTTTTGTTGTTATGCGTTTAGCTCTGTAAAATATTTATAGAACAATGGGATGGTTTCTATTCCTTTGATAAAATTGAAAATTCCAAAATGTTCATTAGGAGAGTGAATGGCATCGCTGTCTAATCCGAAGCCCATTAAAATAGATTTACTTTCGAGTTCTTTTTCGAACAATGCAACTATTGGAATACTTCCTCCTGAGCGTTGAGGTATAGGTTCTATTCCAAAAGTTTCATGGTATGCTTTTTTAGCCGCTAAATAACCTTTGTTGTCTATTGGAGTTACATAGGGGTGTCCTCCGTGGTGTGCATTTACTTTCACTCTGACAGATTTTGGCGCAATTTGATGAATGTATGCTGCAAATAGTTCTGAAATTCTCTCGTGATCTTGCCCTGGTACCAGTCGCATGGAAACTTTGGCATGTGCCTCCGATGGGATGACTGTCTTAGCACCTTCACCTATATAACCTCCCCAAATCCCATTGATATCAAGTGAAGGACGAATCGAAGTTCTTTCATTTGTAGTATATCCTTTTTCACCAGAAATATCGGTCAGTTCTATCGCTTTTTTATAGTTGTCTAAAGAAAAGGGAGCTTTACCCATTTCAGAGCGTTCCTCCTGAGATAATTCTTCAACTCCGTCGTAAAATCCAGGAATGGTAACTTTATTGTCAGCATCTTGAAGCTTTGCTAAAATTTGTGTCAATATATTAATAGGATTTGCAACACCTCCTCCGTAGAGTCCTGAATGCAAGTCTCTGTTTGGACCCGTTACGGTCATTTCCATATATGACAAACCTCTAAGACCTGTTGTGATAGAGGGTTGTTGGTTAGAAATCATACCTGTATCCGATATTAAAATAATATCATTGCTCAGTTTTTCTTTGTATTCTTTGACAAACCACTCTAAGCTCGGAGAGCCGATTTCTTCTTCACCTTCAATCATAAACTTTACGTTACACGGTAGTTGATCGTTTTTTACCATGTATTCCAAAGCTTTAATATGAATGAATACCTGTCCTTTGTCGTCGCTAGCACCTCTAGCAAAAATAGCTCCATCAGGATGAATTTTCGTATTCTCTACAATAGGTTCAAAAGGAGGATTGTCCCACAATTCAATTGGGTCTGCAGGTTGTACATCGTAGTGACCGTAGACAAGAATTGTTGGAAGTTTAGAATCTTTTATGATTTCACCATAGACAATAGGGTTTCCAGGTGTTTCATATATCCTTGTATTTTCACATCCTGCAGCTATTAAATGATTTTTTACGTGTTGTGCACTTTCTAAAATATCTTTCGAAAAGGCAGGATCTGCACTGATGGAGGGAGATTTTAAAAAATCACATAATTCAGAAATAAACCTATCTTTATGTGTTTCAATGTATTGAGTTTTATTTGTCATGTTTTCAAAAAAAAAGTTATTCAAAAGTAATAAAAAAGCAATGAACAGCTTTGAAGTTTGGTAGTATTGTGTATATTTGCACTCACAATAATGCAGGCGTGGTGGAATTGGTAGACACGCTAGACTTAGGATCTAGTGCCGCAAGGTGTGAGAGTTCGAGTCTCTCCGCCTGTACAACTAAAGCTTCTGAATTTCAGAAGCTTTTTTTTTGCAACAAATGTAAATAAAAGAGGTGTTATTGACTGAATTTGGTGAACTTTAACAATTAATTGCTTGTTTTTTGTTTACTTACTTCGAAATTTGTTTTATGATAAAATTATATTCATTAAAAGGTACAATACAAGAGTATGCATGGGGTGGTACGTCTTTTATTTCAAGTTTACTTGGTACTGAAAAAAATGATAGACCAAAAGCAGAATACTGGTTGGGAGCACATGAAAACGCACCTTCAAAGGTATTTACAAATAATGGTGTGGTTTTTCTCAATGATTTTATTGCAGCAAATCCAAACTCAATTTTAGGTCAAGAAATTGCAAATGACTTTGGAAGACTGCCTTTTTTATTCAAAGTGTTGGATGTTAAAGGAATGCTCTCCATACAAGTACACCCTTCTAAAAAATTTGCAGAATTAGGGTTTCAAAGAGAAAATGAACTTAAAATACCTTTGACGGCCCGTCATAGAAATTATAAAGATGACAATCATAAGCCAGAAATCATGATTGCATTAAGTGACTTTTGGTTATTACACGGATTTTTACCTGAAAATAAATTGATTTCTGTTTTAAAAAACACACCTGAATTCAATTCATTCTTAACTGTTTTTGAGAATGAAGGTTACAATGGTTTTTACAAAGAGGTGTTGGAGCTTCCCATAGAAGCATCTAATGCAATTTTAGATTCCTTGGCAAAGCGTATCCTTCCAAAATATAGATCCGGAGAACTAGAAAAGTCAGCTGCTGATTACTGGGCAGCTAAAGCAATTGCAACGGCTTCGGATCCTGACAATTACGACATAGGTATTTTTTCTATCTATTTTTTCAATTTAGTCCAAGTTCATAAAGGAGAAGGTATTTTTCAAGACGCTGGTGTTCCTCATGCTTATTTGGAGGGACAAAATATAGAATTGATGGCTAATTCTGATAATGTATTACGCTGTGGTTTGACACCAAAACATATAGATATACCTGAATTGTTACAACATGTTGTTTTTGAAGCTACTCACCCAGAAATTCTTCAAGGTTCAATGGATGAAAGCAGAATGGAACGGAGGTTTGAAACCATTGCAAAAGACTTTCTGTTGAGTGAATTGCTTCTTGAAGAAGGTGCTGTTTTCAAAGCTTCTTGTGATGCTGTTATTATCATGATTGTAACTGAAGGTGAAGTTGAGGTGTCAACTCTTGAACAAACCCTTAAAGTTTCGAAAGGTGGTGCCTTTTTGTTGACTGCAGGGGCAAGTTATACTATTAAATCGAAAGAGAAAGCTATACTTTACAAAGCAACGACCCCTAATTAATATTAGTTAAAAATTATAATTGTTATAACAAACAAACGCCTCGAAGATTCATTGAGGCGTTTTGTTGTAAATAGCGAAGTTCTGTTATTTGTAATTTAACCACTAGATATTTATTATCTATTGTATGTTTAAAATATCATTCTTTTGGGTATACAATCAATTCTTTGAACTTTTTGTTTTGATACCAAGGATCGTTTGTAGTTTTTAAAAGCATTCCTAGGTCTTTGAGTAGGTCACTGGCTATTTCTGGGAGTGTATGTAATGAGATTTTATTCAATTGATAAGGGTCATTCAAGTTATCGTAAAGAAAAGTACTTGCAATATCTTTTTTGTCTTTTTTGTCTTGTTGCACACATAGTGTATATTTTTCGGAATATACCCCTCTTGCGTTTGCCAACATTACCAAAACATTTTTAGGTTTTTCAATTGAAGTTGTCTCAGGATTCGTTAGCATCGTTGCGTAATTCTTACCTTCAATATCTTGTGGAATTTGACTTTCAAGACCTGCCAATCCCATAGCGGTTGGTAATACATCGGGAACGCTCAGTAAAACATCTGAAATTCCTGCTTTCAAACCTTTGGGCCAGTGTACAATAAATGGTATAGCCATGGCTTCCAATTCAACTACATTTTTTCCTTTCAAACCATGACTTCCTAGCATTTCTCCATGATCAGAACTAAAAATTACAATGGTATTATCCAATGCTCCCATTTTTTTTAATTCATCCAAAACCAAGCCAATATACTTATCCGAACTAGTGACATTTGCATAATAGTGTCTTGCGTATTGGGCAACTTTTTCATCTGCATTTTTTCTAACAATCAAAGTCGAATCGATTTCTGGAAATTTATCCTCATCGTAATGATTGTGAAGCATTTCCATATCTGTGTTTTTATCATCCCATGGGTTGTGAGGTGGATTCATAGACCAAATCATGCAAAAAGGTTTTTCAGGATCTCTTTGTCCTTCATTATTTTGAAGGTAGTCGATGATAATTTTGGCTTCATTTTTAGGTGAAAATATTTTTGGTAAATGCAACTCTCCATCTTTTTTCCCATCAATCGTGTTTGGATCGTTTGAATAGATATGAGGATTGAAGTGTTCGTCTTTAAGTGCCTGGTAGAAATATTCAATGCTATGTCTTGACTTTCCTTTTGGGATGTATGTGTCGTAAGGATTTACATGGTGTCCTCCCGGAGCTTCTGTTTTTCCAACATAGTTACCTTTCTTGTCGAAAACGGGATCGTTTTTAAGCCAATGACACTTGCCTATGTATGAAGTGTTGTATCCAGCTTTGTAAAACAGATCCGGAATGGTTGTGATATCGTCTTTAAGGCTCTCATTTCTACCGATGCGGCAATTGTTCCAAATTCCATTTTGTTCTGGATAACGACCAGACATCAACATACCTCTGTAAGGACTGCATAGTGGAAAATTACTGATGGCATTGGTAAATACGACTCCATTTTTTGCAAGCGCGTCTATATTGGGAGTAATAACAGGATCTGGTTTTCCAATCACCTTATCTGCATATGGTTTTTCTGACCAAAAACCAGCACTGTACCTTCTTAATTGGTCAGGGAAAATAATTAATACATTCGGCTTTTTAGAGTTTTTGGTATTTGCCTTTTCTTTACTACATCCTATGTTCATAGAGAGTATACAAAGTAGTATCCAAATTTTTGGTTGAATTTTCATT
>JBMZVD010000061.1:0-13412 GCA_049625305.1 Flavicella sp. | reverse complement strand
CACATGCAAGGTATCGTCCCTATTAACAAACGAAAAAAACGCAGTAAAATGCTTAGAGGCTTATCTGTTAAGAAAAGAAGAGCCTTTTACGAAAGTCAAATAGGCACGAAGCATACTGTTTTGTTTGAAAGTGAAAACAAAGAAGGTTATATTCAAGGGTTCACCGAAAATTATGTTAAGGTAAAAACTCCTTGGAACCCAGCCTTAGTGAATACAATTCAAGAGGTATCTTTGACCAAAATAGATGAAGATGGTCTTGTACGATTTCAAGAATCCTCAAATAACAATGACCAAATGATTTTGGCTTAATACCACATCTTCTCTAAGAAAATTTGTACAAAAACATTTATCAGATATGAAATTTAAAGTATTCAAATGAGTCTTTTTGAGCTTGGAGACTCCTGATTTTTTTGTAAATTTATGTACATGAAAAAACACTTGTACTTTGTTTCTGGAATGGCTGCAAACTCAAAAGTTTTTGAGCGTATGATTTTTCCTACTGATCGTTTTGAAGTACACTATTTGGAATGGCTGATACCCCTGTCTAAAGAGGAAACTTTGGAAAATTACGCAAAGAGAATGTGTAAAAAAATAAAAACTCCAAACCCTATCCTCATTGGAGTTTCTTTTGGTGGAGTGCTAGTGCAAGAAATGAGTAAAATAATTTCACATGAAAAAGTGATGATTATTTCAAGTATTAAAATCACAAAAGAACTCCCATGGAGGTTACGTTTTTTCAGAGATACAAAATTGTACAAAGTATTTTATTCACAAGTAATTGAACTATTTGTCAACGCACTTTTTCTAGTCAGCGGTAAAGGAGGACTCAAAAGAAAAAAGTTATATGAAAAGTACCTAACTGTTAGAAATCCTATTTTTTTGAATTGGGCTGTTGATAAACTACTTAACTGGAAACAAGAAACTGCTATTGAAAAGTTAGTTCACATACATGGAGAATACGACAATGTTTTTCCTATAAAATACATAAGAACATGTATCTCAATTTCAAAAGGAACTCATGCAATGATTTTAACCAAAGCATCTACCCTGCAAAAAACAATTCTCAATTGTTTAGAATAACCCTTATTAAAATTGTATTTTAATATAACTAAATGTAGAAAAAAACTAGTATGCAAAAAACACATCAACTACTCTTACTACTCGGAATACTATCACTCGGTGCGATTTGTATCAGTTCATCTGACAGAAAAAATGACAAAATAGCTGATAATTATAAAATAAAAGCTCTAAAGATACCAACAAACATTAAATTTTGTGGTGAAAGTATCCCACTTTTTAAAAAAGACATCAAAGAAAGAATTGACAGAGAGTTGTTAGTCAATACTTATTGGCAGTCCAACGCCTTACTTTTAATAAAACGTAGTCATAAATATTTTCCAATCATTGAACCCATCTTGAAAGAACAAGGAATACCTGATGATTTTAAGTATTTAGCGGTTATAGAAAGTGGTTTGATGAATGTAACCTCAAGTGCTGGTGCCAAAGGTTTTTGGCAATTAATGAAAGAAACAGCCAAAGAAAAAGGGTTGGAAGTCAACGAAAATGTAGACGAACGCTACCATATTGAAAAAGCTACTAAGGCGGCATGTACATACTTATTAAAGTCCAAAGAACTCTTTGGTACTTGGACATTAGCAGCGGCAGCATATAATGCAGGAAATCGAGGTATTCAACGTCAAATGGACAAACAAAAGGTTGATGATTATTACGATCTATTGTTGGCTGAAGAAACTCAGCGTTATGTACCAAGAATAATCGCTATAAAAGAAATCATATCAAAACCCAATAACTATGGTTTTTACTTTGACAAGGAAGATTTATACGAATTGCCTGCTACAAAAACTGTCACCGTAGACACCGTCATCGATAACGTTGCAGATTTTGCTTTAAAATTTAAAACCACTTACAAGGAACTAAAAATTCACAATCCGTGGCTTCGTGAAAACAAACTTAACAATAAAAGTAGAAAAGAATATCAGATAAAAATTCCAAAATAAGTCTTTTATGACTTGTTTTTTTTGATCAAACCATCATATATATTTTCATACTCCGGAAGTATCTCTTCTAAAGAAAACTTTTTAGAATGTTCATAAGCGGTATTTTTAAATGTTTGTAAGCGGTCGAAATCCTCTAACATATATATGGCGTGTTTGGCCATATCATCCGTATCTCCTACTGGACTTAAAAAACCAGTTTTACCGTGGTCGTTAACTTCAGACAAACCTCCTGCTTGACTTGAAATAACTGCGGATCTTGCAGCCATTGCTTCCAATGCTGCCAATCCAAAGCTCTCTGTTTGAGAAGGTAAAAGAAATACATCTGTGTAACATAGTATTTTTTCAATCTCAACACTGTTTCCTAAAAACAGTACTTTTTCTTCTATTTTATATTTTTTTACTTGTCTACGAGCGGCTGTTAAATCTGGCCCCTCCCCGACCAATAATAACTTTGAAGGTATTTTTTGTTGGACCTTATAAAATATCTCTATGACATCTGAAATTCGTTTTACAGGTCTAAAATTACTGATATGTGTCAATATACGTTCCTCCTTCTGAGCAATTGAGCTTCTTTGACAATCTTCAGAACCAATTATAGGGTATTTATCTATTTCAATAAAATTATAGATGACCTTAATTTCTTTGTTTATAGCAAACAATTCAAGAGTTTGTTTACGTAAACTATTAGAAACAGTAGTAACTACATCAGAATTATTAATACTGAACTCTACAGCAGTTTTATAGCTAGGGTGGCTCCCAACAAGTGTTATATCAGTTCCGTGTAAAGTCGTTACAACTTTTACATCTACGCCTTGACCTTTCAGTATTTGCTTTGCCATAAAAGCGGCATACGCATGCGGAATGGCATAGTGAACATGGAGAATGTCTAAATTGTGTTTCAATACAATTGCCACCATTTTTGAAGACAGTGCCAATTCATAAGGTTGGTATTCAAATAGTGGATATTCTTGAATTTGAACCTGATGAAAATGCAATCCACTAGATAAATAATCGAGTCGAACTGGTTGATTGTAGGTAATAAAATGAATTTCATGTCCTTTTAAAGCCAATGCTTTTCCTAATTCGGTGGCTACTACTCCACTACCTCCAAAAGTTGGATAACAAACAATACCTATCTTCATACTAGAATTATTTTTAATCTATGAAATTAACT
This sequence comes from Flavicella sp., assembly GCA_049625305.1. GTDB lineage: Bacteria > Bacteroidota > Bacteroidia > Flavobacteriales > Flavobacteriaceae > Flavicella. Next base: position 10,220 of record JBMZVD010000061.1, on the reverse strand, counting down.
ATCTTAAAATGAAAAATAAAAACATTTGAATATACAATATAAAAAAATGAGAAACTTTTAAAACCTAAGGTTTTAAAAGTTTCTCAAATTAGTGGGATCGTAAAAACTATTCCTTGATACGTTCTTGGTAAGTACCTTTTGTAGTTTCAACTTTGATTTTATCACCCTCATTGATAAAGAGTGGCACATTGATAATAGCTCCAGTCTCTACGGTTGCTGGTTTGGTTGCATTGGTTGCCGTATTTCCCTTTACTCCAGGTTCTGTATAAGTAACTTCTAAAATAACAGAAGCAGGCATATCTACAGCCAAAGGCATCTCATCTTCAGTTCTTACAATTACAGTAACAACTTCACCTTCTTTCATTAATTCTGGTGCATCCAAAATAGCTTTCTCAAGTGTAATTTGGTTGTAGTCGATAGTATTCATAAAATTGTACATGGTACCATCAGCATAAAGGTACTGATATTTTCTTGTCTCTACACGAACTTCATCAATCTTATGACCCGCAGAAAAAGTATTATCAATAACCTTTCCTGTGGTCAAACTTTTTAATTTAGTTCTAACAAATGCAGGACCTTTACCTGGTTTTACGTGTTGGAATTCAACAATTTTGTAGGTATCACTGTTGTAATTGATACATAATCCGTTTCTAATGTCTGATGTAGATGCCATTTTATCTTGTTTTGGGGAGGGACTTTAGAGTACCCAATTTTTTACTTAACTTATTAGTTTGAAAAATATCCTTTCATAATACCACGTTTTGAATTACGAATGAAAGTGATGATTTCATCGCGCTCAGGAGTTGCTTCCATCTCAGCTTCAATTATTTCTAAAGCTTGAGTATTGTTGTATGTTTTTTGATACAAAATTCTGTAGATATCTTGGATTTCTGTAATTTTTTCTGAGTTAAACCCTCTCCTTCTCAAACCTATAGAGTTAATTCCAACATAGGAAAGAGGCTCTTTCGCAGCTTTTGTGTATGGAGGTACATCTTTACGCACCAATGAACCACCAGAAATCATAGCATGAGCTCCAATATTAATGAATTGGTGTATTGCAGACAAACCACCTAAAACAGCGAATTTTCCAACAGTTACATGTCCTCCTAAGAGAACTCCATTTACTATAATTGCATTGTCTCCTACCACACAGTCATGAGCAATGTGGGCCGTAGCCATTATCAAGCAGTTATCCCCTATCTCTGTTTTTCCCGATGCATTGGTACCCCTGTTGATAGTTACACATTCACGTATTGTTGTGTTATTTCCAATTATAGTTACCGAGTCTTCGCCTTCAAATTTTAAATCTTGAGGAATCGCAGATATTACTGCTCCTGGAAATATTCTGCAATTGTCTCCGATTATTGCACCTTCCATGATAGTAACATTTGAACCTATCCAAGTACCGGAACCAATCGTTACGTTTTTATGAATGGTTGTAAATGGTTCTATAACAACATTTCTAGCTATTTTTGCTTCTGGATGTACGTAAGCTAAAGGTTGATTCATATTATTTCTTTTTTGCTATTTGTGCCATTAATGCTGCTTCTACAACCAACTTATTGTTAGCATATCCGTAAGCCTGCATATGACAAATACCTCTTCTAATAGGCGTTATTAATTCTGCTTTGAAAATAAGTGTATCTCCTGGCAATACTTTTTGTTTGAATTTAACATTGTCCATTTTCATAAAAAACGTCAAATAGTTTTCCGGGTCAGGTACAGTGTTTAATACGAGAACTCCTCCACACTGTGCCATTGCTTCAATTTGTAAAACACCTGGCATTACAGGAGCTTCGGGAAAATGCCCTACAAAAAATGGCTCGTTCATTGAAACATTTTTCATCCCAACTACATGTGTATCTGATAACTCTAAAATACGATCAATCAATAGAAATGGTGGACGGTGAGGTAGTATCTCCATGATTTTATGTATGTCCATCAAAGGAGGTTGACTCAAATCAAATTCAGGAATATTGTTTCGCTTTTCTTTTTTGATAATATTGGCAAGTTTCTTTGCGAACTGTGTATTGATTCCGTGACCAGGTTTCGTCGCAATAACTTTTCCTCGAATACTCGTACCAATCAAAGCAAGATCACCAATTACGTCCAATAATTTATGACGAGCTGCTTCATTGTCCCAATGTAACGTAAGGTTGTCTAAAACTCCATTTGGAGTTACAGATATTTTATCTTTGTCAAATGCTTTTTTCAACTTTGTCATCGTAGAATCTGACAATGGTTTGTCTACATATACGATAGCATTATTCAAATCACCTCCTTTGATAAGATTATGATCTAAAAGCATCTCTAATTCATGTAAAAAACTAAATGTTCTCGCTTGTGAAATTTCTTCTTTAAAGTTTGACATTGATAACAAAGATGCGTTTTGAGTTCCCAAAACCTGAGTCCCAAAATCTACCATTGTTGTAACCTGATATTCGTCTGAAGGAACCACCATTATTTCACTTCCAGTAGCTTCATCTTTAAGACTTATCACTTCTTTAACTACATATTCATCAACATAAGACGCTTGCTCTATGATTTTTGCTTTTTCTAAAGCCTCAATAAAATATTTAGAGGAGCCATCCATAATTGGTGGTTCAGAAGCGTTGATTTCAATAATTAAATTTGTGATTCCTAACCCAACAGCAGCAGCTAATACATGTTCTGATGTATTGATACTAACTCCATTTTTTTCAAGATTCGTTCCACGTTGTGTATCAACAACGTAATCTGCTAAAGGCTGAATTGAGGGATTTCCCTCCAAATCAGTTCTCACAAAAGAGTAACCTGTGTCTTCAACAGCAGGCTTGAAAGTCATGATAACCTCTTTGCCAGTATGGAGTCCTATACCCTTTAAGGTAATTTCGTTTTGTATTGTCTTCTGATTCAGTGGCATTCTATTTATTTTTTAATGCTTTTATGTCCTTTTCTAATTGACTTAACTTATTTGTAAATGTTGGAAAATTTTTAAAAAGCACAGAAGCTTTGTTCCATTTTCTAGCATTCATTGCAGGAAAACCTACAACCATATCTTTTTCTTTTATACTTTTTGTAACTCCTGATTTTGCCAAGACAATTGCATTGTCTGCCACCTTAAGATGTCCAGCTATAGCTGTTTGACCTCCTATCATCACATTTTTACCAATTTTTGTAGAACCTGCAATACCCGTTTGAGCTGCTATTACAGTATTTTCAGCTATCTCTACATTGTGAGCTACTTGGATCAAATTATCTAATTTTACTCCTTTTCTAATGAAGGTTGACCCCATTGTGGCTCTATCAATAGTGGTATTAGCTCCTATATCAACATTGTCTTCGATGACTACATTTCCTATTTGAGGTATTGCTGCATACACCCCATTTTCATCGGGTGCAAAACCAAACCCATCTGCGCCGATGATAGCACCTGCGTGTATTTTACAGTGAGCTCCCACCTGACAATCTGAGTATATTTTTACACCTGAGAATAATACAGTTCCTTCCCCTATTGTCACATTATCACCAATGTAACAATGTGGGTGAATTTTTACATTATCAGCAATTACTACATTTTCTCCAATGTAAGAAAAAGCGCCCAAATAATGGGATGCACCTATACTTGCAGAAGCATGTATAAAATTTGGAGACTCTTTACCAACTTTGTTGTTCTTAACTTCATTATAAAAGGATAAAAGCTTAGAAAAAGAGCTGTAGGCATCGGTTACTTTTATAAGAGTTGCTTTGATTTCTGAAGTAGGAATAAAAGTCTTATTTACAATAACAATAGAAGCTTGGGTTGTATATATGTAGGGAGTGTACTTTTCATTGGATAAAAAAGTCAAAGAACCATTTGTTCCCTCCTCTATTTTGGAAAGCTTTGAAACTTCAATGGAAGGATCGCCTAATATCTCACCTTCTAAAATTTCTGCTATTTGTATTGCTGTAAAATTCATCAGAGCAAAAGTATAAAAATAATATGTACCAAACTACCTCTATTTTTTAGGATAACAAATTAAATATTTCACTACTGGTTTTGTCAATGCTTGAATGTTTAATTGGTCCGAAGCATCAGTAATATCATGAATTTCTCCATTTTTGAAATAAATATTTATCCTACTTTTTGACGGGTCATATGCTTGATTTTTAATGATATCGGTAAAAACAAAATAGGAGACTTCATCATCATTCAATTGTAATTGAGTTTGTATCCTCAATTTTATTTCCTGAAAGTAAGTATCTGAAAATGGCTTGTTGCTCACTTCTATTTTCAATAAATTACGATTGATAATCATTTTTGAAAAAGAAGAAAGCACAATATCGTCGTGACTTATCCAATCTTTTATAGCTGATAAAACATCGTAATCATCTAACTTAGCAAAGGTTTTTAATGTTTCATTATCAAAAGTATCCTCGGTTATTTGATTTTTTAAAAAATACTGAAAAGCCTTACTTGCAGGAAGCTCTACTCCACTGACAGATAACTCATTGGCTCTCCTTAACAATTTCACCAACATCCTTTCGGCTACAACACCTGTTTTGTGCAAATAAACTTGCCAATACATCAATCTCCTACCAACAATAAATTTTTCGGCAGAATAGATACCTTTTTCTTCTAATACCAACTCATCGTTTACAACATTTAACATTGAAATTAATCGTTCTGAATTGATATTACCTTCAGCAACACCACTGTAAAAACTATCTCTTTTTAGATAATCCAATCGATCCATATCTAATTGACTTGAAATAAGCTGATGCATAAAGTTACGTGAGTAATTCCCTTCAAAAATTTCTATTGCTAACGATAATTTACCTGAAAACTCATTGTTCAGCTCTTTCATATAGAACAAAGAAATTTCTTCATGACTAATGCCAGTCACTATACTGTGCTCTAGGGCATGTGAAAAAGGCCCATGGCCAATGTCATGAAGCAATATGGCAATACACAAAGCATTGGATTCATCTTCAGATATAAAAATTCCTTTGGATCTTAAAACTTGTATTGCTTTTTGCATCAAATGCATACATCCAATGGCATGATGAAAACGAGTATGGTGTGCACCTGGATATACCAAATACGAAAGACCAACCTGAGAAATTCTCCTTAAACGTTGAAAATAAGAGTGTTCTATTAAATCGAAAATTAATGCATTAGGTATCGTAATAAACCCATAAATTGGATCGTTTAGTATTTTGAGTTTATTCGTCTTAATAGGTATCAATTATACAGTAGTTTATTAATTAAAACAAATATAGTAATCTTTGTGAGACGTCTGTAAGGTTTTTGGCTTATTAGTAAAAACTTTCCTTTAAAAGGTATATATTTAAAAAACCCTTTTAGTAATTAAAAACACAACAATAAAACAATTCGCAGATGAAAAATATACATATTCTTTGGGTAGACGATGAAATCGAACTTTTAAAACCACATATTCTATTTTTAGAAGCTAAAAATTATTCGGTTTCGAAGGCAACAAATGGTTCAGATGCGATAGACATGATTGAAGAAAACAATTACGATGTAGTCTTTCTTGACGAAAACATGCCTGGTATTACAGGTATTGAAACTTTGACAGAAATAAAAAACTCTAAACCGAATCTTCCTGTAATTATGATTACCAAATCTGAAGAAGAATACATCATGGAAGATGCAATTGGTTCTAAAATTGCAGATTACTTAATCAAGCCCGTCAATCCTAATCAAATCTTACTTAGTCTCAAAAAAAACCTAGACCATTCAAGGTTAGTTTCTGAAAAAACCACTTCCAATTACCAACAGGAATTTAGAAAAATAGCTATGGACCTGGCAATGACAAATAGTTACCAAGAATGGATTGAATTGTATCAAAAATTGTTGTTTTGGGAATTAGAACTCGAAAACATTGACGATAGTGGCATGCTGAGTATTCTTGAAAGTCAAAAACAAGAAGCAAACAGCTTATTTTTTAAATTTATCAAAAACAATTACCAAGAGCTATTAACGGCTCCTGACAGACCTGTTTTTTCACATACTTTGATAAAAGAAGTAGTACTGCCCAATATGACCAATCCAAATGGAACCCTACTATTGGTAATTGACAATTTGAGATATGACCAATGGAAAACTCTAGAAAGCCATCTAAGCCCTTTTTATAAAAAAACAAGTGAAACCCCATATTTAAGTATACTTCCAACAGCAACTCAATATGCTAGAAATGCACTCTTTTCTGGATTGACACCGGTGGAAATGGAAAAAAAGCATCCTGAATATTGGAAAAACGATGAAGATGAAGGAGGAAAAAACCTTTACGAGAAAGAGTTTTTAGACGCTCAAATCAAACGCCTAAAACCTGAATTAAAAACTGACTATCAAAAAGTTACCACATTAAAGGGAGCCAAAGAAATTGACTCAAACTTCAACCAATTCAAGTCGAATGACTTGTCCATAATTGTATACAATTTTGTAGACATGTTATCACATTCAAAAACTGAACTAGATGTCATCAAAGAACTTGCTGGAAACGATAAGGCTTATAGATCTCTTACATTAAGTTGGTTTAAAAACTCTCCTATATTTAGTACAATTCAAAAAGCGCAAAAAGCTGGAATGCAACTCGTAATTACAACCGATCACGGAACCATTAATTGCAAGACTCCTTCAAAAGTAATAGGAAACAAATCCATCAGCTCCAATTTGAGATATAAAACTGGAAAAAGTCTTACTTACGAAGAAAAGAATGTGTATGCTGTAAAAAATCCTAAAGATATCTTTCTCCCAACACAGCACATGAATAGTTCTTATGTATTTGCAAAAGAGGACTTGTTTTTCGCGTATCCTAACAATTACAACCACTTTGTAAAATACTATAAAAACACTTACCAACACGGAGGAATCTCTTTGGAAGAAATGATCATTCCTTGTGCGATATTTGAACCAAAATAATACTTCTTATAAATCTTCAGTTTCAATTGCTAAAATTGATATATTTAATAAACTAAAATTAAATCATTTGTATATTTTTGTGAAAAGATTAAGTTTTTATGACAATTCAATACAATTTAGAGGATTTATCTGAAGTAGCTGCAAAAATATTGACAGCCTCTAAACACAAAACCCTTCTCTTTTACGGAGAGATGGGACTTGGAAAAACAACTTTGATTAAAGAGTTGGTGAAACAATTAGGAGTAAAAGACACTGCTAGCTCTCCAACATTCTCGCTTGTAAACGAGTATCAATCAAGCAATTACGAAACCGTCTATCATTTTGATTTTTATCGAATTAATAACGAAGAAGAGGCCTATGATATTGGTATAGAAGACTATTTTAACAGCGATGCATGGTGTTTGATTGAATGGCCTTCGTCCATCAAAAATTTACTACCTTTAGAAAGTACTAGTTTGTATTTGACTATAAACGAGGACAATTCTAGAAACTTACGTATAGAAAATCATACTAAATAGTTTTACTTCTAATTCAGATAACAAAAAAATGAGCACGCATTTTTCACCTTTTAGCAAAGAAGATTTAATTCCTCAAGAAGAAAAATTAGAAATTCAAAAACAAAAAGATGAATTTTATATTGGACTACCAAAGGAAACTTTCTTTGAAGAAAGAAGAATATGTTTGACTCCTGATGCAGTGAGTGCAATGACTCAAAATGGCCATAGAATTGTTGTAGAGTCTGGTGCTGGAGAATCAGCAAACTTTACAGACAAAAATTATTCGGATGCTGGAGCAAAAATAGTATACAGTCCTGAAGATGTTTTTGGATGTTCTATGATTCTAAAAATTGCACCACCAAGTCTTACAGAGATTTCCTATATGAAACCACAAACCTTACTGGTTTCTTCTTTACAAATAAAAACACAATCTAAAGAGTATTTTGAAGCTTTGTCTCAAAAGAAAATATCAGCCATTGCTTTTGATTACATCAAAGACAGCGAAGGCATGTATCCTATTGTGCAATCTTTAAGTGAGATTGCCGGAACTGCCTCTGTATTAATTGCAGCAGAGACTATGAGCAATCAAAACGAAGGAAACGGATTGCTTTTTGGAAATATTGGTGGTGTACCACCAGCTGAAGTTGTTATTATTGGTGCGGGTACTGTTGGTTTAAATGCTACAAAATCTGCCATTGGATTAGGGGCTTCTGTTAAAGTATTTGATAATTCCATTTCTAAATTGAGACGTTTACAACAAAATATTTCTACACCTATTTTTACCTCTACATTACAACCAAGAACACTTCAGAAAGCATTGATGCGTTGTGATGTTTGTATTGGAGCAATTCGAGGAAAATCTAGATCGCCAATTGTAGTAACCGAAGATTTAGTACAAATCATGAAACCCGGAGCAGTTATTGTGGATGTGAGTATCGATCATGGAGGTTGTGTGGAAACCTCTGAAGTAACCACCCATAGCAATCCTACTTTTACTAAGCACGATGTTATCCACTATTGTGTACCTAATATTCCTTCAAAATACGCTAGAACTGCAACCATATCTATCAGTAATATTTTTACGCCATTTTTAATACATATTGCCGAAGAGGGTGGATTTGAATGCGCAATGAAAAGAGAACGAGTTCTTCGCACAGGTATGTACTTATACCATGGTATTTTAACCAACAAGGCAGTGAGTGATTGGTTCAACATACCCTATAAAGACATAAACTTGCTCATATTTTAAACTTTAAACTCACTATTTCTCATTGAAAGAATTTTTATTATTTCGAGTGTAATTTCACATATAATTGTAATTTTACAGCCCATAAATATTCACGTATGAACTTAGCAAAACGCGCTTTTTATTTTATTGTTGGTTCCTTTTTTGGAATTGGATTGGTTTTCTTTATCGCAAAGAAAAAACAGATCAAGTTTCCATACGGACCTGATGCAAGAACACTAAAAAGTATTCGCGTAAAACCTTATAGAATATTTTCCTCACAAGCAAAAGAAGCCCTTCAAATACACGGGATTGATTCCCTGCGCATGGCCTACTTACTCGAAGAGAGTGATGTAAATTTTTCTGAAAGTATGACAGACACAAGTCAACCTTGTCAAACTTATCAATTGTATGGCACACTCCAAGACAAAGAAGTAGCAATGCGCATCAAAAGATGTGATTCAACTGCAACTTTTGAAGAAATAATAATCAACTAACTTATATTTGATTACTCTTTTTTATCTCTGATCTAGACAGTAACAATACTCCTGTAATCACAATGACAGTACCTATAATTTGATGGCTAGAGAATAATTCTCCTAAAAATATATTTGCCAAAATTAGGGTCGTTATAGGTCCCACACTACCGATGATAGAAAAATTTCCACTTCCAATCATCTTGATCGCTTTTGATACAAAAAAAGAAGGAATTACAGTAGAAAATAAAGCCATTGCTCCCCCCAAGTAATACACTTCAGATTCGTAAGAAAATAGTGAATCCGTTGGCACGCTCAAATAATGAACAAAAACACAAAACGTAGCAGCCAGCATGGCATAAGAAGTGTAGCGTAATACTCCAAATCTTGGCAATAACCAACCACTACCAACAAGATACATTGCATAAGTAAGAGCACTAAAAAAAACAAATGAAACTCCAATATACACCTCATTACCTCCATAGCTCAACTCATTATAAAAAGCGATGATAACTCCTATATAAGTCAATACTATGGCTAACAACTGAGCACGAGTTACTTTTACCTTCAAAAAAAGTCGACCTAACAATAAAACAAGTGTTGGATACACAAAAAGTACAACACGCTCTAAACCTGCCTTAATATAACGCAAACCTATAAAGTCAAAGTAACTCGCTAGATAATAGCCAACAAATGAAAAGAAGAACAACCAAAAATAGTCCTTAAACTTTAAACTAATAAGAGTTTTCTTTTTCAAGAACACCAAAACCACCACATAGACAGGCATAGAAAAAAGCATCCTCAACAAAAGTAAAGTTATCGTATCTACACCGTATTCATATGCTAACTTGACGAAAATTGCTTTGGTAGAAAACAATACCACACCAATCAATGCTAGAAATATACCTAAATATGTAACTGATTTATTTTTCATCTTGCAAAGATGCCGCTTCTAATTTACATAAGCTTGTAAACATTCTAAAACTTCATAAAATTTTGAATAAGAACAAAAGAATAATTGTATTTTTACTTTGTAAGTATTTTCTATTACGGAATACAAATTCACACCGCAATAAAGGATGAAATTCAATCTAAAAAATAGTTTTACAGACGAA
>JBMZVD010000060.1:0-13721 GCA_049625305.1 Flavicella sp. | reverse complement strand
TATCGAAGAACCCAACTATTCGAAAGACTGAATTACAAGACATTAGCCCTTCATAATTTTAAAATGTTTGAAAGGTCTTTTGAAAAAAGACAAGACAGAGGAATTAAAAAAACTGCCAAAATACTGTCAAGTATATACGATTCGCTTGGCACTCTGTATGCGTCTTATGAAATGGATGATTTGGCTATTGAATACAAATTCAAAGCCATCATCAGTGCGCCCGATGAAAGTCGCCTCTATTACAATTTAGGTGCTTATTTAGTTAAAAATAAAGAGTACCGTTTGGGAATCCATTATTTAGAAGAAGCTATAAAAATCCATCCCAAACACGGATTTGCACATTGGTTACTCGGAATTGCTTATTCAGACCTAGACATGCCTGAATTAGCTCTAGAAAAAATTCAAGTCGCCTTTCAAAGAGAAGAAGGTATCAAAAAAAGAAACACAGGAAGAAGTGAGCGAGATTTATTGACCACGCGAGGCTATATTTACCATCAATTAGGAGATGACAACAGTGCGATTGAAGACCTTGATAAAGCCTTAGATGTTAATGATAAGAATTCATATGCCTACAGGAATTTAGGTGTGATTTATTACAAACAAGGTGATTTTGATGCAGCATGTGCTAACTTTTCACTAGCAAAAGAATTACACTATACGCAAAATCACGACCAATACGATATAGAAACCTATACAGACAAAAGCTGCACTGTTAAAGGAGAGAACGAACCGCTTCCAACTACAATCAGTCAATTGCCTTTTGTATGGCCCAATCCCGCTACCACTTTTATAAAAATTGAAAATTACGCCTACGAAAACTTCCCCTACACTATTCTGGATTACAACGGAAAAACAGTGCAAGAGGGAGTTGCTGATGGAAAAAAAATAAATATCGAATACTTAACACAAGGCACCTATATGCTCAGAATTACTGTAGCAGAGGCACCCCAAAACTTTAAAATTATTAAAATACACAACTAAGCATGCGGTTTTTCAGACCTACATATATACTATTATTGTTGTTGCTGTCTTTCAATAGTCAAGCTCAAAACAAATATACTGAAGCTACAAATAGAGCCCTAAACCTATTGCCTACACCAAAGAATACCATCCTAAAAAAAGGTGTTTTTCAACTCAACTCCAAAACAAAAATTATAAAAACCTTAAAAGCAGCAAAAGCCATCACGTTTTTGCAACAAAAGCTCTCGGATGCAAGTGGATATACCCTAAAAACTTCAAACAGAGTTCAAAAAAACACAGTTGTATTTGAAATTGACTCTTTACAAATTGAAGAAGGCTATGCCTTGGAGATAAACAATAAAAATATCCGAATAACAGCGAATAGTGATAGTGGATTTTTCTATGGCATACAGAGTCTTTTACAACTTATGAGTCCCGAGATATATAGTAGAAATAAGGTTAGAAAAGACAAATGGGTTCTAGCCCAACTCGACATCAAAGATGCGCCAAAACACAGATGGAGAAGTTTTATGTTGGACTCAGGAAGAGAATACCAATCCGTTCCCTTTATCAAAAAATACTTGGATTATATGGCATTCTTAAAAATGAATGTTTTTCATTGGCACCTAACTGAGGGCAAAGGATGGCGTATTGAAATAAAAAAATACCCAAAACTCACAAGTGTTGGAGCGACTTTAGGTGAAGGAAGCTCCAAAGGGAAATTTTACAGCCAAGAGGACATCAAGGAGATTGTCAACTATGCGGCCAGTAGAAACATTGAGGTAGTTCCCGAAATTGACGTTCCCGGACATAGCGAGGCTGCATTGATTGCCTATCCAGAATACAGTTGTCTACAAAAAGCTCCGAACTCCAAAATGACATTTTCAGCCAACTTATTTTGTGGAGGTCGGGAATCAACTTACACCTTTCTCACCAATGTTTTTGAAGAAGTTTGTGCTTTATTTCCTTCAGAATACATTCATATTGGAGGAGACGAAGCCCCTAAAGCAATCTGGAAAACCTGTCCACATTGTCAAAAGAGAATTCAATCTGAAAGCTTAAAAAACGAACATGAATTGCAAATCTATTTTAGCAATCGCATCGCCAAATTCTTAAAAACAAAAGGTAAAAAAGCCATTTGTTGGGGAGATGTACTCCACCAAGAAGGACCTGAACTAGAAGACAATATCGTAGTCTATTGGTGGAATTGGAGACGACACAAAAGAAAAGCACTAGAAGCTAGTATTGCAAAGAATATCCCACTCATCTGTGGTACCAACTATTACAATTACCTGAATTTCCCAATAACTCCTTGGTCTAAATACAAGAAAAACAGAACATTTGACCTCAAAAAAATATACCTGCACAACCCATCAAACCTTTCAGACATACAAATTAAAGAGGCTGGAAACATTCTAGGTATGGGTACTTGCCTGTGGACTGACTGGAATGTGAAACAACATATGATTGACAAGCGTGTATTTCCTAGAATCTACGCCATTTCAGAACAAATGTGGTCTAAAACACCTCACATTACTTTTGAAAATTTTTATAAAAAAATTCAACACCAATACACAAAACTACGTATTTTAGGAGTTGATTACGGACCAGCACTAACCCATGAGGTCCCACTAAACTACAATTGGAACTAATGAAAACTACCTCCCTATACTTATTGTACGCATTTGTATGTATCTACACAGTCAAAGGTCAAAATAAAAAAACTCATAATTCAAAAAAACAACCAAACATCATTTTTATGATGTCCGACGATCATTCGTACAAAGCTATCAGTGCATACGGATACGGCCTCAACAATACCCCAAACATAGATCGAATAGCATCTGAGGGAGCGCTGTTCCAAAATTCATTTGTTACCAACTCGATCTGTGCACCAAGTAGGGCGGTAATGCTTACTGGAAAACACAGTTTTATCAATGGGAAAATTGACAATAAAAATACCTTTAATTGGAAACAAGACAACATAGCCAAGCAGTTAAAAAAGATTGGTTACACCACAGCATTGGTTGGTAAAATTCACCTCAAAGGAAAACCGCAAGGATTTGATTACTCCAATGTACTTCCTGGACAAGGACAATATTACAATCCAGACTTTATCGAAAATGGAAAAAAGAAAAATTACCCAGGATATGTAACCAAAGTCACTACAGACATTGCTATGGATTGGCTAAAAAATATAAGAGATACGCAAAAACCGTTTTTTCTTATCTACAATCAAAAAGCCCCCCATCGCACCTGGATGCCAGAACCCAAATATTTTGATTTGTTTGACAGCATTCGATTCCCAATCCCCGAAACCTATTTTGATAACTACGAAGGAAGACTTGCTGCACAAACGCAAGCAATGGGTATTGCAAAAGACATGAGTGTAGTTTATGACCTCAAAATGTTAGACAAAAAAGGAGAAATTCAAGCCAAATACCGAAAAAACGCTGAAAAAATGTACCTCCGAATGGATTCGGTACAGAAAAAACAATGGGATGCCTACTACGAGCCTATCATTGCTGACTTTAAAAAAGAAAAAAGGACAGGCAAAGAATTGGCACTTTGGAAATACCAACGCTATATGCAAGACTATTTAAGTACTATCCAATCTGTTGACGATGGTGTTGGAACGCTATTGGATTATTTAGATGCCAACAACCTTACTGAAAACACAATCGTGATATACACCTCAGATCAAGGATTTTATATAGGGGAGCACGGTTGGTTTGACAAGCGTTTTATGTATGAAGAGTCTTTTAAAACCCCTTTTTTAATGCGTTATCCAGCATCGTTAAAAAGAGGTACCGTAGTAAACAAAATGATACAAAACTTAGATTACCTCCCTACACTCTTAGAGTATGCAGGTGGTGAAATACCTGAATCCGCTCAGGGTATTTCGTTTCGAAAGTTACTTGATAACCCGAATACACCCTGGAGAAAATCAATTTATTACACCTATTATGAATACCCAGGAGGTCACGACGTCAAAAGACATTATGGAATACGAACGGAACGCTATAAACTCATACATTTTTACCACGATATAGAAACTTGGGAGCTCTACGATCTAAAAAAAGATCCTCAAGAAATGCACAATCTCTATGGTAAAACTAAAGTCAAAAACATTCAAAGTGAATTGCATGCAAACTTAATAAAATTACAAAAAGAGTATGGCGATAGCAAAGCATTGAGAAATAGCATACTCAAACAAAGTACTTCACAACAAATAAAGAAGAAACATAAGAAAAAATCTAACGTGTAAAACCATATATCAACCAACAATTAAATCACATGTTGACAAAACAACAAACATTCTATTTCCTTTTGCTCAGCGTATGTTTTTTCCAATGCAAAGGACAAGCTACCAAGCAAACAAGCAATCAAAAACCAAATATCATCTACATATTAGCCGATGACTTGGGTTACGGAGATGTAGGCTTTAATGGCCAACAAAAAATAAAAACTCCTACGCTAGATAAAATGGCTAAAGACGGGATTACCTTTTCACAGCATTACGCTGGTAGTGCGGTTTGTGGTCCTTCTAGGGTAAGTTTGATGACTGGCTTGCACGCCGGACACTCCTCGGTAAGAGCGAACCCAAAATGGACTAAAAGTGGTTTGCCTGTAGATTTTAAAGACGAAGAAATAACCATTGCTGAATCTCTAAAGAAAGCAGGTTATCGTACAGGAATTGTTGGCAAATGGGCTTTGGCAGAAAACCTTGCAGAAACACAACCCAACAATCAAGGCTTTGACTATTTCTTTGGCTTTAACAAACATATCTCTGCACACCACTACTACCCTGAAGAGATATGGGAAAACAAAAAACTAGTAAAACTGCCAAATAACAATACCAAAGCAAAAAAGGGAGCTCATGTACAAGAATTGTTTACACAAAAAGCAATTGAATTTATAAAGCGTGAACACAAAAACAATTTCTTTCTCTACTTGCCATTTACGACACCACATTACGAATTGACACTGCCCGAAAAACACAAAACATACTATCGTAAAAAAGGATGGCCTTTGCGAAAAATGAAAAGCAAACATTATTACAATGACCCCGATGGACATGTTACCTATGCTGCAATGGTCAGTAAAATGGACAAGGATATCCAACGAATATACGATACCTTAGAACTACTACATATAGCCGATAACACACTAGTCATTTTCACGAGTGATAATGGACACGAATACGATCAGACCAATAACGAGTTTTTTAATAGTAACGGTCCTTTTAGAGGTAAAAAGAGGGATGTATACGAAGGAGGGATTCGCGTTCCCTTTGTAGCTACTTGGCCTGGACATATCAAAAAAGGAACTTCCAGTAATCATGCTTCGGCTTTTTGGGATGTAAAAGCAACTTTCTGTGAACTTACAGGTGTAGAATTGGAAGGCAAAACAGATGGCGTCTCGTTTTTACCTGTACTGATAGGAGATGTAAAAAAACAAAAAAAACACGACTACCTGTATTGGGAAATGAACGAAAGAGCAGGTCCCATACAAGCTCTGCAGAAAGGAGATTGGAAATTGATCTATTTTAAAAGTAAAAACAAGTATGAATTGTACAATCTAGAGCGCGATCCTTCAGAGAAACAAAATGTAGTTGCTTCAGAGTTACAGGTATTTGAAAATCTTAAAAAGACCCTAGTTTTAGTTAGAAATCCACACCCTGAATTTCCATTGGAAAAAAAGAAAATTAAAAAGACAAAAAATAAGCAAGCAAAAAACAATAAAAATGTATAGGAGACACTTTTTATATTTCTGTTTGAGTTTTGTTATCTGCAGTAACAGCTCTTTTTTAAACGCTCAAGAAAAACCCAATATCATCCTAATATTAGCGGATGATTTAGGCTACGGGGACCTAGGGTGTTTTGGAAGCTTACGCATCAAGACTCCTGCACTTGACAAGATGGCCAATGAAGGAAAAAAATGCACCCAATTTTATGCAAGTTCAGCGGTATGTACTCCTACTCGCGTTGGTATATTGACAGGACAATACCCATTGCGTTTCAACGTGTCTAAACATTTTAACGATCGTGAGATGTTTTTAAACAACAACATATTAACGATTCCTAAAGCTTTACACAAAGAGGGATATACCAGCATGCATATTGGAAAATGGCATTTGGGGGGCTTGAATGAAGCCCATGTAAAAAACCGAAAAAACAGTATGCCAGGACCGCTAGAACACGGATTTGACAACTATCTTGCCATGCTTGAAGACCCAGCGTATAGAGGGGTACTGATGCGTGAAAAGAGACTCTACAAAGACGCAGGTAAACACCTAGTCTACAACGACTCTATACTCGCTGAAAACCCAAAACATTGGACCGATATCAAATTTGACACGGCAATTGAATTCGTTACAAAACAATCCCAAACCAAAAAACCG
The DNA here is from genome assembly GCA_049625305.1 of Flavicella sp. Lineage (GTDB taxonomy): Bacteria > Bacteroidota > Bacteroidia > Flavobacteriales > Flavobacteriaceae > Flavicella. The sequence continues at coordinate 7,357 of JBMZVD010000060.1, read as the reverse complement.
TTTTACTTACACCTTTGTTTAGATGCTCCACATGCCCCTTACGAAGAAGCTTCTGGAAAGGTTTTGGATACGTATTCTAAGCAAAAAGGAGACGATCGTTTGTACAGAGGTATGGTATCACATCTTGACAAAGGAGTGGGACGTATTTTACAAAATTTAAAAAAACTTAAAATAGACCAAAACACCCTGGTGGTATTCACTAGCGATAATGGGCCGGCTTTCCAAGGAAGTCCTGGGTATTTTAAAGGTAGAAAAGTTGATTTTCACGAAGGTGGAATTCGCGTTCCTATGATTGCATGGTGGCCAGGTAAGATAAAGCCAGGTTCTAAGAGCGACGCCTTGCTAAACACCATAGATTTACTACCCACATTTTTGAGAGTTGCCTCGGGAAAAAAAAAGATGGACAATTCTGTAGACGGAATGGACATTACTAACATCCTTACAGTGGGTAAAAAGGCAATTGAACGTCCGACAATGTTTTGGGAAATTTCAACATCTTACAAAAAGAATCACAATTACAGAAAAACGACGGACATACTGAGAACTCCCAAGACGAATCAGATTGCTAGGAATGGCAAATGGAAGTTATTGGCCATAGAGGGTGTAGCATACGAACTATACAACCTCGAAGAAGACCCCTATGAACGATGGAATTTGATACATTCGCATAAAGAAATCACACAAAAATTAGAAAAAGAACTCAACCACTGGTTACAAGAACCTAGACAAGAAAAACCTTACTAAAATGAAACTACAACTCATAAAAAGCATCATACTACTAGTTTGTTGTAATTGGATCATCTCATGCAATGCTCAAGACACACAAAAACCCAACATACTTTTTATCCTCTCTGAAGACATGAGTACTGATTTAGCATGTTATGGCATGCAAGCGGTCAAAACTCCAGTGTTGGATGAACTTGCAGCGACAGGTATACAATACATGAATGCTTTTGGAACCAATTCAATCTGCTCTCCGAGTCGCTCTAACATGATGACTGGGGTACATCAAAACCGTATCAATGCACAACACCATAGATCCAATCGAAAAATTCCTTTGATGGCTCCCTACAAACCAATAACAAGTTATTTGAGAGAAGCTGGTTATACCTGTATCATTGGAAACAAGAAAATTAATAGAACGAGTAAAAAAATAGATGTGAATTTCAAACACAACATGCTAGGACCATGGGATGGCACCAAACAATTTGGCTTGTTTGATAAAAAAGACAACATAGAAGTCAGCGACCAACCTTTCTTTGCACAAGTAACTCTTAACGTAACACATCGAGGAGATTGGTGGAACAACACTAGAAATAATTCGACACACAAGGTAAACCCAGAAGAGGTGGTATTACCTCCTCATTATGCAGATACTCCTGAAATCCGTATGGACTGGGCCAAATACCTTGATCAGGTTGAAAAGATGGACGAACAAGTCGGTATTTTGCTCGATGAACTTGAAAATAAAGGTATGCGTGAGAATACTATCGTGATTTTTATGGCAGACAATGGACGTTGTAATGTAAGAGGAAAAGGATATTTATACGATCCAGGTCTACGACTTCCTTTACTTGTCAATTGGCCTGCTAAAATTTCTGGCGGTAAAAAAGACGAACGCTTGGTAGCCTCTGTTGACGTTGCAGCTACTATTTTAGAAACTGCTGGTATTGAACTTCCCTCCTACATGACAGCGAAGTCAATCTTGAGTACTTCCGATAAAGAAAGAACCTATGTATATTCAGCACGTGATTTGTGGGATGAAGTTTTAGAACAATCCAGAGCTATTTCTACAAAAAAATACCGCTATATAAAAAATAACATCCCTACAAAGTCATTGGATGCACATCAGGCCTATCTTGAATTTCACAGACCTGCAGTACATGTCATGAGAACTCTGTACAAAGATGACAAACTCAGTCCATTGCAGGCCCATTTCTTTCTCCCCACAAAAGAGAAAGAGGAACTCTATGACATAGTGAATGATCCTTTTGAAGAACATAATTTGATTGACGATCCAAAATACAAGAAGGTGCTTTTAGATATGAAAAGCTACTATGCTGATTGGCAACAACACAACCACGATTATGGTTTCGAACCGATTGTTTGGAAAAATTGCCCCCCCCCTAAAGCTCCAAAAATGATAGAATGGATCCACAAAGAAAGACCCGATATCGTAAAACTTATGCAAAATGGAAAGCAACCTAATTTTCATAAATTAGGAAAACAGTTTAAAGCATACGTTAAAGCAAAAAAGCAATTGCAATAATGATAATATTGTAAGACAATTTAATTGAAAAACGGTATTAAATTCGTTATATTTAGGTTTTTGCCAATGTCGTAAAAATTACTATTTTGCAAATCACACAAAAATTTAGGTTAACCAAACTAAACAAACATAACAAATGAAAGATATCACTCGTGTATTTGAATTTCCTCAATACCAATTAGAGCAATACAACTTAGACAAAGCCTTCTCTACAAAATACGGTGACACATGGGTGAGCCATTCTACGAAAGAATTTTTAGATACTGCAAATCAAGTCAGCAGAGGTCTTCTGCGTTTGGGAATACAAGCGAATGAAAAAATTGCTGTCATTTCAACAACCAATCGTACCGAATGGAATGTGATGGACATAGCAGTATTGCAGATTGGAGCTCAAAATGTCCCAATTTATCCAACGATCTGCAAAGACGCTTACGAATATATATTAAACCACTCAGAAGCAACATATTGTTTTGTTTCTGACACGAGTATTTTAGAAAAGCTAAATCAAATTAAAGGCAATACCAAACTAAAGGGAGTCTATACATTTGACGAAATCGACGGAGAACAAAATTGGAAAGAAGTACTCGCAATGGGAGAAGATAAAAGCAATCAAGACGCTTTAGAAAAAGCCAAAGATGCTGTTAAACCCTCTGATTTGGCAACAATTATCTATACTTCTGGTACAACTGGACAACCCAAAGGTGTGATGTTATCGCACAACAACCTAGTATCCAATGTGCTTAGTAGTACTCCAAGAGTACCTCTTGAAAAAGGAAAGGCCAAAGCCTTGAGTTTTTTACCAGTATGCCATGTTTTTGAACGTATCATTCACTATTTGTACATGCACTGTGGTGTCGAGATTTACTTTGCCCAGGCACAAGAAACCATCAGTGATAATTTAAAAGAGATACATCCTCAAATCATGACAGCAGTACCACGATTGTACGAAAAAATGTACGATGCAATCGTAGCCAAAGGGTCTGAATTGACTGGAATCAAAAAGATGTTGTTTTTCTGGGCGGTAGAGCTTGGTTTGAAATACGAGCCCTATGGTGCCAACGGTTGGTGGTATGAAACCCAACTAAAACTAGCTCGAAAATTGATTTTTAGTAAATGGAAAGATGCTCTTGGAGGTAAAATGGAAACTTTAGTTTCAGGATCGGCAGCTTTACAACCGAGATTGATCCGCGTATTCTCTGCTGCTGGTATGCCTATATTGGAAGGCTATGGTCTTACTGAAACATCTCCTGTTGTATCAGTTAACTGTCCCTATGAAAGAGGTGTTTCGATCGGAACAGTTGGAAGAATAATTGAGGGTGTAGATGTTAAAATAGCAGAAGATGGTGAAATTCTAGTCAAAGGCCCAAATATCATGATGGGCTATTACAAAGACGAAGCTAAAACAGCAGAGGTAATGTCGGGAGACTATTTCCATACGGGAGATATAGGAGAAGTTAACGAGGACGGATTCTTAAAGATTACAGACCGTAAAAAAGAAATGTTCAAAACATCTGGTGGTAAATATGTTGCGCCAGCATTGCTTGAAAACGAATTGAAGCAGTCTCGATTTATAGAACAAATTATGGTGGTAGGTGAAGGTGAAAAAATGCCTGCCGCATTGATTCAACCTAACTTCGAGTTTATTAAAGATTGGGCAGCACGAAAAAACATTAAACTTGGATCGAGTAACGCTGAAATTAGTCAACACGATGAAGTAATTGCAAGAATTCAAAGAGAAGTGTCACAATGCAACAGCAACTTTGGGAAGTGGGAACAAATCAAAACCTTTAAATTGACACCAGACGTGTGGAGTATAGACGCAGGACAACTAACACCTACTTTGAAAATGAAGAGAAAAGTAATCAAACAAATATACACTGACTTGTACGAAAACCTTTACGGAAGATAGAACATTTATGTAAAGCATCAATACGCATCTACATCAATCGTTAATCGTACCGAACGATACACTGCAATCGCTTCAAATGTATTTTGAATTTTTTGCAAGTGATTTTTTGTTGCTTTTAACGATTGCTTGGGTGGTATTTTTAAAATGATGTGTTTGATATACAAATTTCGTACTCTTGAAACATTGGGTTCAGTTGGCCCCAAAACATTCTCTTTAAAAGCATTCGTTAAAGACTTTGCAAACCAAATTGAAGCCTCTTCAACGCGTGACAGGTTACGATGTCGCAATACAATTTTCACCACTCTATAAAAAGGTGGATAGTGAAACTGCCAACGATCTTCCAATTGTTCCTTATACATCGCCTGATAGTCATTAGTTGAAACTTGTTGAAGTATTTGATGAAACGGATTAAAAGTTTGTATCAAAACTTTTCCTTGTTTCTTTGCCCTACCCGATCTTCCTGCTACTTGAACTAGCATTTGATAAGTACGTTCATGTGCTCTAAAATCAGGAAAGTTGAGCATGTTGTCAGCATTTAAGACTCCCACAAGGCTTACGTTCCCAAAATCCAATCCTTTGGATAACATTTGAGTTCCAACCATAATATCTATTTCCTGTGCCTGAAAAGCGGCAATGATCTTTTGATAGCCGTATTTACCTCTTGTCGTATCTAAATCCATCCTACCTATAGAACTTTCAGGAAACAATTCCTTTAATTCAAGTTCTATTTGTTCGGTTCCAAAACCTATGGTTGATAATTTTGAAGAACCACAAGCACCACAACTTTGTGGCATAGCTTGTCTGTAATTACAATAGTGACAGCGAAGTTCTTTACGAAACTTATGATAGGTCAAACTCACATCACAGTTAGGACATTGGGGGGAAACACCACAAGTTTCACATTCTACAACAGGAGAATATCCACGTCTATTTTGAAATAAAATGACTTGTTCTTTGGCTTCTAAAGCCTCCGTAATCTGCGACAAAAGTACATCTGAAAAGTGGCCTTTCATTCGCTTTTTACGATATTTTTCTTTGATATCAACAAGAGCAATCGCTGGCATTTGAACAGCCCCATGACGCCTATTGAGTGATACTAAACCGTATTTACCAGAAGTGGCATTGAAATAAGATTCCAAACATGGAGTGGCTGAACCCAACAATGTTTTTGCTTTGTGCAAATGAGCTAATAAAATTGCGGCATCTCTTGCATGGTACCGAGGAGAGGGATCAAACTGTTTGTATGAACTTTCGTGCTCTTCATCAACAATCACCAATCCCAGATTTGAAAAAGGCAATAAAACTGCAGACCGAGCACCTAGTATTATTTGTGCTTTTTCTTTTTGATGCAATACATTGTTCCAAACCTCGACTCTTTCATTGCTCGAATACTTGGAATGAAAAACTGATATCTTTCCTCCAAAATATAGCTTCAATCTATCAATCAGTTGCGTAGTCAAAGCTATCTCAGGTAACAAAAACAATACTTGCTTGCCTTTTAGCAATTGCTTCTGTATCAATTTGGCATAGACTTCAGTTTTTCCACTACTTGTAACACCGTGCAATAAGGTAACAGCTTTGTTGGTAAATGAGTGCTTTATCTCTTCGTATGCTTTTTCCTGATATGGGTTGAGCACTTTGAGTCCATTTGATGCTTTGTCGAAATTTATACGATCTGTTCTAATTTCATACAACTCTAATATTTCTTTATCTACCAAACTCTTGACCACTGTTGCTGACACACCTGCCTTCTCTTGCAATGTCTTATAAGCTATTGGTTTTTGAGTAGTGGTTTGCAAAGAAAAAAAAGTCAATAAAGCCTGGCGCTGTTTTTCCGCCCTATTTACAAGAGCTATAACTTCCTCCAATGCTTTATCACTACTGTAAACATCATTCAGACGAATGTACTTGACCATTTTTGGAGTGTACTGTTCGTAAATTTCCTCTTTCAATAAAATGGCCTTCTTAGTTGTCAATGATTTTAAAACAGGAAAGATATTTTTCTTTGAAAGTATCGCAGTTATTTCATGAACAGACAACTGTGACTGAGCCTGTAAAGCTTCCACTACTAGATATTCAGCATCAGACAATACCGAAATATCCAGAAAATCAGGATGAGGCAAAATAACGGTCTCACTCTCCAATAAAAATGCAGATGGTAGGGCTGCTCTATATACATCTCCTAAAGAACATTGATAATATTTAGAAACCCATTGCCAATGTTGCAATTGTAAACTGCTAACTATTGGGAAATCATCTAATATTTGATGAATCGGCTTTGCCTCATAGACCTGAGGTACCTGCTTGTGAATTTCATATACCAAAGCTGTATAAATTTTTGATTTACCAAAGGGAACAGCTACGCGCATTCCTTGTTTTAAAAACAATGCTTCTGCCTCAGTAATGCTATACGTAAACATTCTTTGCAAAGGAATGGGTAGAATTACATTGATAAAAAAATTTTCAAAAGGAAGTGCAGCCAAGGAATAATAAGGAATTTAATTAGGATTCAAATATATGGATTTCATCAGAGTTTCTTGAATACTCAAAAAGCAAATTACCCACAAATTCAAGTGTAAATAATTTTAATCAATTCAAAGTGTTAAGACATTTGTTAATTTTGTTTAACTAAATATACAGTTTGATAAACATTTTGTATATTTGAAATGTAAACAGTTACGTATGATGCACGACATAACATATCACAATCCTGAAACGGAGGATTTAATCGACACAGCTCTAGGTAAACGATTCTCACTTTGGAAAAAAATCAAAATGAAAGGTATTGGGAGTAGAAGAATGGTGCTCAAAAGAACTAGCCCAAACTTCTACAAATACATCAATAAGGTTGCTGATATCAATTATGTGAGCATTGAGTTACGTCCAAAAGGAATATTGATTCATTTAACCAAAGGCCTTAAGAATTTTGCGTGGGCAATTCCTTATTATCAATTGGCTTTTTTTAAGTCTGAAGAATTTAGCATTCACGCTCAAGGTAACTTTTTGGCTGTGGAGTGTAATAACAATTACAAAGCAAACAAGGGGTTTTTAGAAAAATTGAATGCATTAAAAGAAAACTATATCTATAATTAATTTACAAAAAAACAAACACATGGAAACTATTCAAGAAGCATTGGAGTTTGAAATGAATGTAAAATCTTACAGAAGTAGGGATGAGA
>JBMZVD010000059.1:0-13862 GCA_049625305.1 Flavicella sp. | reverse complement strand
TTTTGCAGATATTAAAATTAAGGAAGACACTATTCGTGTTTATAATGTTCACCTTGAATCATTAAGAATCGACAAAAACAAAGAAGTATTGGGCACAATTGATCCTGAAAAGTTACTCTCTAAGTTTAGTTATCGTTTTAAAAAACAAATGATACAAGTTGAGCAAATCATATCACACGAATCAGATTCTCCTTACAAAACAATCATAGCAGGAGATTTTAACAATACTGCCTTTTCATGGATATACAAAACATTAAAAAATAATAAAAAAGATGCATTTATAGAAGCAGGTCATGGATTTGGAAAAACCTTTGATTTTATTTTTCCATATCGTATTGATTTTATCCTATTAGATGACACTTTTAAAATAAACACATACGAATCTAGTACTGTGGCCTATTCAGATCACTATCCTATTCAAACTAGATTCAACATACACCCATAAAAGAAATGAATATGAAAGAGATAGCAACATTTGATGTAGCAGTTATTGGAAGTGGACCTTCAGGTGCCTCTGCTGCATTGCAATTGGCAAAAAAAGGTATCAAAGCAGTAATTATCGAAAAAGAGACGCTTCCTAGGTATAAAACTTGTGGAGGTGGATTTGTTTTTAGAGGGAGAAGAAACATGCCTTTTGATATAGCATCTGTGGTTACTCGTGAATTCAATAAAATTGATTTGTATTTTGACAAAGACAATCTCCATTTAACCACTGAGCGTGATGAACCAATCATAAGTATGATCATGCGTGATGATTTTGACAATTTAATTGTCGAAAAAGCTAAAGAAGCTGGTGTTATTTTATTAGAAGACCACCGTTTGCTAGATATCACATTTGGAAATACCAACCAATTACACACCTCCAAAGGAATTGTGGAAGCTAAATTCATCATTGCTGCTGACGGAGCGTTGAGTAGAACCGCTAAAATCACTGGATGGGAAGAAACAAGAAATATGATTCCTGCCTTAGAATATGAAGTAGAAGTATCAGAAGAAGATTTTAATAGACTTTCTCAAGAGGTACGCTTTGATTTTGATGCTGTTCCACTTGGATACGGATGGAGTTTTCCTAAAAAAAACCATCTTTCCATAGGTGTAGCTTCTGTAAAACGTTCTAAGATAAATCTCAAACAACACTACAGAGACTATTTAAAAACATTAGGGATTGATGAAATAGTGAGTGAAGACTATCACGGATTTCAAATTCCTATCAGTCCAAGAACAGACGGTTTTGTAAGAAAAAATGTATTTCTTGTAGGAGATGCTGCAGGATTTGCTGATCCTATTACTGCAGAGGGTATTTCAAATGCCATTTTAACTGGTGTAATGGCAGCAAATGCTATCATTGATAGTAATTTAGACTCTCAAATGGCAGCTGATTTGTACCAAAAAGAATTGGAAAAAGTAGTTTTACCAGAGCTCAAGTCAGGACTCTACCTTTCTAAAGTTTTTTACGAACAAGAAAAAGTGCGTACCTTTTTAATGAAAAAGTTCGGGAATCACTTTGTAGAAGCAATGACGGACTTGTTTATGGGAGAACGTTCATATCCTGTGAATATTAAGGAAAGTATCAAGAAAAAATTAAAGGGGATGCTTGTTGATGCACTCTCTAAAAAATAAAAGTGAATGCAGCTAAAAAGACTGAACAAGGCGATTTCTGAAACAGGGTATTGCTCAAGAAGAGCTGCTGACAAGCTCATAGAGGATGGGCATGTAAAAGTAAATGGTGAAAATGTAGGACTCGGAGTCAAAGTAACTCCAAGCGATGAGATTACCGTAAAAGGGCAAATCATCACTAAAGAAGTTGAAAATATCTATTTGGCATTTCATAAACCTACAGGAATTACTTGTACTACAGACACAAAAATCCGTGGTAATATTATCTCTTACATCAACTATCCTGAAAGAATTTTTCCAATAGGAAGATTGGACAAACCAAGTGAAGGTTTGATTTTTATGACCAATGATGGTGACATTGTCAATAAAATATTAAGAGCAAAAAACAACCACGAAAAAGAATATATAGTCACTGTAGATAAGAAAATTACAGACTCATTTATCAAAAAAATGGGAAACGGTATACCTGTTTTAGATACCATTACAGATAAATGTAAAGTAACTAAAATAAACGATTTTACCTTTAACATAATTCTTACCCAAGGTCTCAACCGACAAATTAGGAGAATGTGCGAGTTCCTTAATTATGAAGTACGAAAATTAAAAAGAGTTCGCATCATGAACATAGACCTTGGAAGTTTGAAACCAGGAAAATATAGAGAATTCACAACAAGAGAATTACAAATCCTAAATGGTCTTATCAAGGATTCCAGTAAAACAGAAGAGGCATCATAATAAAAAAGCGAAGGGATTACCCTTCGCTTTTTTATTTTGCAGCGAACATTCTCACATCTGCCGCTGAAATTTTAGTTTGTCCTAAGATCAATAATCTTTCAACAACATTTCTCAATTCTCTTATATTCCCAGACCAATCGTAATCTTTTAGCAAATCTACCGCTTCACTTGAAAAACTTTTACCTGCGATTCCTTGTTCTTTGGATAACGTTTTACAAAAGTGAGAGACCAACAATGGGATGTCCTCTCTACGATCATTTAACGCTGGTACTGAAATTAATATGACAGCCAAGCGGTGGTACAAATCCTCACGAAAACGACCTTCAGCAATTTCCTTTTTTAAATCTTTATTCGTAGCAGCAACTACCCGAACATTCACTTTGATATCCTTGTCGCTTCCTACTCTACTGATGCGGTTTTCTTGCAAAGCACGAAGTACTTTTGCTTGAGCTGACAAACTCATATCACCAATTTCATCCAAAAATATAGTACCGTTATTAGCTGCCTCAAATTTACCTGCTCTGTCCTTATTAGCCCCAGTAAAAGAACCTTTTACATGACCAAAAAGTTCACTTTCTATCAATTCAGATGGAATTGCCGCGCAATTCACTTCTATCATTGCTGCTTTATTTCTATCACTTTTTTCGTGCAACCAATGTGCAACTAATTCTTTTCCAGTACCATTGGGACCAGTAACCAAAACACGTGCATCCGTAGCTGCTACTTTTTCAATCATTTCTTTGATTTGAAGTATCGATACACTCTCTCCTATCATTTCATATTTCTTGCTGACTTTTTTCTTCAGTCTTGTATTTTCAACTACAAGGTCTTTTCGATCTAGAGCGTTTCTAACAGTATTTAGTAGTCGGTTCAAATCAGGTGGTTTTGAAATGTAGTCAAACGCCCCCAATCGCATTGTATTTACTGCAGTATCCAAATCGCCATGACCACTTATCATTACGACAGGTAACTCTGGATACGATTTTTTAATCTTTTCCAATACCTCAACCCCATCCATTTTGGGCATTTTGATATCACACAATACCAAATCATATTCTTTTTTTGATAATTGAGAAATCCCTATCAAACCATCTTCAGCTTCATCAATATTGTAACTGTCGTTTTCTTCTGAAATAATTTTGGTCAAAACTCTGCGTATTGCTGCTTCGTCTTCGATAATTAATATATTACTCATATTAAAACATGTCTTTTTTTTGGTCTATAACTCTAAAATAGATAAATATTATAATCAATCCTAAAAAGGTTTAATTTTTAATCCATTTGAGTAATTGTTTGTAACTCGACTTTTTTCCATACATCAAGATTCCTTGTTTGTATATTCTAGCTGCAAAAAATACTACGGCAATAAAAGTTGTCACCAACAAAAGTACAGATACAAACAATTGAAAAACAGATACTCCAAAGGGTATTCGCATCAACATAACAATAGGTGATGTAAAAGGAATAATTGAAAATGCGATAGCTACTGGACCATGCGGATCACTTAATACTGCTGCAAAACCAACATAAACCGCCAAAATCAATGGTAGTATAACTGGCATAACAAACTGTTGTGTGTCTGTTTCACTGTCAACTGCAGCACCAATGGCTGCATAAATAGCACTGTACAAGAAAAATCCTCCAATAAAATAAAGAAGAAAAAACAAAAACATAGATATTAATGGAAGTTTAAAAATTTCTTGCACCAATGTTTGAACTTGAGTACTTACTTGAAGTTCGTTTGTAGGTATTTCAACTGCAGACACATCAAAATCAAAAAAACAAGAAAGAAATACTGCCATCAAAAATACAAAACCACCCCAGATGCTAAACTGTAACAAGCCCGCTAAAGTGTTGCCGATAATTTTACCTATCATTAATTGAAAAGGCGTTACAGAGGATATCACAATCTCTATAATACGACTTGTTTTTTCTTCTATAACGCTCCGCATTACCCCAGTACCGTAAATTACGATAAACATCATAATTAAGTACCCAGCTCCCATTCCCAAACCAACTCTAAGTTCCTTACTGAATTTTGAGGAAGTCTCGCCACTAAAGTTTTGCTGTCGTATACGAACCGTTTCTGAAAAGTTAAATATCTCTTTTTCAATTCCTAAATTTTGAAGTCGTACATTTTTCAATCCCTCTTCAATGATTACTTCTAGTTGATTCATAAAGAGAAGACTTGGGCTTTCATCAGAATAAAAAGTAAGTGGGGATTTAAATTTATTCGATTTCAAATCGAATTCTGGAATGGACAAAACTCCATAAAATTGTTGTTCATCTTGAATTATTTTTACACTTTCTAAATCGATATTTGACAAATAGACAAACTTTAAATTACCTGTATCTTCTATGAGTTCTTGGGAATTCAAAACATTACGATCCAAAATAGCTACTTTTTTTACACTATTTTCGTTGAGGCTACTCATGTAAAAAATAAAACCACCGACTGCAATAAAAAGGATAGGACTCAAAAAAGTCAATACTTTAAAAGACTTATTGCTAATTTTACTCAAAAATTCTCTGTAAATTATTAGTGGAAGTATGTGCTTTGTTTCCATAAGATTAAAGTGTCGATTTTTGTTGAATTGCTTTTATAAAAATACTATCCACCGAAGCAATTTTCTCTGAAAAATGAAACAAATCACCACAGGAACTCAAAAAGAGTAATAAGTCATTTGCTGAGTCATTCACTTTTAATATTACTTCAAACTGCGTTCCTTTTAATTGAGGTTTCACAGATTTTAATTCATAGGTGTAATTTGCAGCTAAGTTCCTAAAAAAATCATCTGGTGACTTTAAATCTATGACAACTTCAAAACGATTCGATTTAAAATCATGTTGAATATCCCGTAAACTTCCTTCTAACACTTTTTTTGATTTATGTATCAAAGCAATGTGGTCGCACATTTTTTCAACAGATTCCATACGGTGAGTCGAAAAAATAACTGTAGCTCCCGCAGCTTTCAATTGTAGAATTTCATCTGCAATCATAGCTGCGTTTACGGGATCAAAACCACTAAAAGGCTCATCAAAGATCAGTAATTTAGGTTTGTGTAATACTGTGATGATAAACTGTAATTTTTGAGCCATTCCTTTTGATAACTCTTCAATTTTTTTTCCTCTCCAAGCATCTATTCCAAATTTATCGAACCAATAAGAAATATTTTTAGCTGCCTCCTTTTTAGAAAGCCCCTTCAAACGTCCTAAATACATAGCCTGTGCTTCTACTTTCATGTTTCTATACAAGCCTCTTTCTTCAGGCAAATATCCTATATGAGCTATGTGTTTCGATTGCAATGGCTCTCCATCCAAATAAACAGTTCCTGAATCTGGAATCAAAATTTGATTGATAATTCGAATTAAAGTAGTCTTACCGGCACCATTGGGTCCCAACAAACCATAGATACTTCCCTTTGGAACAGTCAAACTAACATTGTCCAAAGCTTTTACACCCTCGTAGGCTTTTGAAATAGAATTTATTCGTAGCACTTTAAAAATTTTAGAAATCAAATATAGAGATTTAATACCTAGAAATTAATGTATCTTTTTTTTTGTTTATTCAAAAAAATAATATAATTTTATTGTGCATGCATAGTAATATTTAAATTTATTTGTATTGGAAAAGAAAAAACAAAGGTTTGTCGATCATCAATTAAGAGCTACATGGATGGCTATAGCAAAGATGTATAATGAGGAAGCTTCTAAATATGACAGTACGATGGCAGTTGCTTTTCTATTGCTACAAATTGACAGAGATAACGGAACTGCTTCAACAGCCTTGGGACCTAAAATGGGAATGGAGCCAACAAGTTTATCTCGATTGCTCAAGAGAATGGAAACAAACGGTTTGGTATACAGAGAGAAAAACCCAAACGATGGCCGAGGAGTTTTAATCAAACTGAGTCCACTAGGGGAAGAAAAAAGAGTGACATCGAAAAATAGTGTACAAAAATTCAATGAAATTGTACAAGGTGAATTTTCAAAAAAAGAATTGGATATCTTTTTTAAAGTTACCCATAAAATCAGAGATATGATCTCTGAGAAAAGCATTTTTGATGTAGAAAAAAAATAATTTCAACCAATAAAACAACCAACTACTAAAATAGAAACCAACTAGTATGAAAAAACACATTCGAAAAATAGCCGTCATCGGTTCTGGAATTATGGGATCTGGTATTGCATGTCACTTCGCAAATATCGGCGTAGAAGTACTTTTATTAGACATCGTTCCCAATGCCCTTACTGATAAAGAAAAAGTAGCAGGTCTTTCACTTGAATCAAAGAGTGTTCGAAACCGACTGGTTAATGATAGCCTGAAAGCATCGTTAAAATCTAAACCCTCTCCTATCTACAAACAAGAGTTTTCATCGAGAATTACAACGGGAAACTTAGAGGATGATATTTCAAAAATTGCAAATGTAGATTGGATTATTGAAGTAGTTGTTGAAAGACTAGATATCAAACAAAAGGTATTCGAACAAATTGAAAAGTATAGAAAACCTGGAACTATAATTAGTTCAAATACATCTGGTATTCCAATAAAGTTCATGAACGAAGGAAGGTCTCAAGATTTTCAAGAACATTTTGCTGTCACTCATTTTTTCAACCCTCCTCGATATCTCAAGCTGTTTGAAGTAGTACCTGGGCCGGCATGTAAACAAGAAATTGTTGACTTTTTGATACATTACGGTGAAAAGTTTTTGGGAAAAACATCTGTATTGGCAAAAGACACTCCTGCTTTTATTGGTAATAGAATTGGAATTTTTGGGATTATGAGCCTATTCCATATTGTAAAAGAAATGGGGATGTCAATAGAAGAAGTGGATAAACTAACGGGGCCTGTAATTGGTCGCCCTAAATCTGCTACTTTCAGGACTGTAGATGTAGTTGGTTTAGATACGTTAGTTCATGTTGCCAATGGACTTCATAAAAATTGCCCTAAAGATGAAGCACATGACTTGTTTCAATTGCCAGGTTTTGTCTCTAAACTCATGGAAAATAATTGGCTAGGAAACAAAACTAAACAAGGGTTTTACAAAAAAGAGGTGGATGCCAATGGAAAGAAAAACATATTGGCGTTGAATTTAGACACGTTGGAATACAATCTATCTAAAAAGGCCAAATTTGCAACCTTAGAGAAAACCAAAAGTATTTCGAATATTATTGACCGTTTCAAGGTGTTAGTCAAAGGAAAAGACAAAGCCGGAGAGTTTTACAGAAGAACTTTTGCAGCATTGTTTGCATACAGTGCTAATAGAATACCTGAGATATCTGACGAAACTTTCCGAATAGACGACGCTATGCAAGCAGGTTTTGGTTGGGAACACGGTCCATTTCAGATTTGGGATGCTATAGGTATTGAAAATGGAATCGAATTGATTAAGGCAGAAAACCTTACTGTAAATAAGTGGGTTACTGAAATGCTTGATGCCAACATCAATTCTTTTTATACTATCAAAGAAGGAGTCGTACATTATTATGACATTGCTTCAAAAAGGTATAAAAAGAAACCAGGACAAGAAAGTTTTATCATTTTAGATCATATCCGAGAATCAAAAACTATTTGGTCAAACAAAGAAGCGAGTATTCAGCATCTTGGTGACGGAATCTTAAATGTTGAATTTCAATCTAAAATGAATACCATTGGGGGTGGTGTGTTGCAAGCAATCAATAAAGGGATTGATTTGGCAGAACAAGAATATGAAGCTGTAATTCTCGGGAATCAAGCTGCCAACTTCTCTGTAGGAGCCAATCTTGCTATGGCATTTTTATTGGCTGTAGAACAAGAATATGACGAACTAAATATGGCTACAAAGTTATTCCAAGATACTGTGATGCGTTTGCGCTACTCCTCTGTACCTACATTGATGACTCCAAGAGGAATGACCTTTGGAGGTGCTTGTGAAATGAGTATGCATGTTGATAAAGTTGTCGCAGCAGCAGAAACTTACACGGGATTGGTCGAATTTGGTGTAGGTATTATTCCAGCTGGAGCAGGTACTAAAGAAATGACCATGAGAGCTTCTGAGGCCTTTTTAAAAGACGATGTGAAATTGAATCGTTTACGTGATTCTTTTATTAATATAGCTATGGCTAAAGTAGCTACATCTGCATATGAAGCCTACGATTTAGGTTTTTATAAGCCTTCTAAGGACATTGTTGTTGTCAATGCCAACAGACAAATTGCAACCGCTAAAAAACACGCATTGCAAATGCTAGACGATGGTTATACCCAACCCGCTACTAAAAAGGTAAAAGTGTTAGGGCAACAAGCATTGGGTATGTTCCAAGTAGGAACAGACTCTTTGCATGCAGGTAGATATGCCTCTGAACACGATAAAAAAATTGCCAACAAACTCGGTTATATCATGGCTGGAGGAAATTTATCTGAACCAACTATGGTTTCGGAACAGTATTTACTTGACTTAGAAAGAGAAGCCATTCTCTCATTATTGACTGAACGAAAGACATTGGAACGAATCCAACACACCCTAAAAACAGGTAAACCTTTGAGAAATTAACTAGTTCTCCAAGGGTCATAAAATTGTCTTTTCAAAAAATTTAACCAACGCGTAAAACCAATCGCGTACAAAAAAAAAATATGAATAAAACAGCATATATAGTCGAAGGATATAGAACTGCAGTTGGGAAAGCTCCCAAAGGTCTTTTTCGTTTTAAGCGGCCTGATGAATTAGCCGCTGAGACAATTGAGCACTTGTTAAAAGAAGTACCTCAATTGGACAAATCTAGAATCGATGACGTCATTGTAGGAAATGCGATGCCAGAAGCAGAACAAGGTTTGAATATGGGACGTTTAGTCTCATTAATGGGACTAAAAATTGATACCGTAGCAGGAATGACAGTAAATCGATACTGTGCTTCTGGATTAGAAACTATAAGTATTGCTGCTGCAAAAATTCAATCAGGAATGGCAGACTGTATCATTGCAGGTGGAGTTGAAAGTATGAGTTACATTCCTATGGGTGGATACAGGGCAGTACCAAACTACAAAGCAACTTCAGAAGGAAATGAAGATTATTACTGGGGAATGGGTTTGACTGCTGAAGCAGTTGCCAAACAGTATAAAATATCGAGAGAGGATCAAGATGCGTTTGCATTTAATTCTCATCAAAAAGCATTGCATGCTCTGGACAACGATATCTTTAAAGAGGATATTGTTCCGATTGATGTAGAGGAGATCTATATAGATGCTGCTGGAAAAAAACAAATGAGAAACTATAAAGTTACTCAAGACGAAGGACCACGACGTGGAACTTCAATAGATGCATTGGCTAAATTAAGGCCAGTATTTGCAGACAAAGGGAGTGTTACTGCAGGTAATTCCTCGCAAATGAGTGACGGAGCTGCCTTTGTATTGGTCATGAGTGAAGCCATGGTAAAAGAACTCAACCTTGAACCAATAGCACGCATGGTCTCTTTTGCTGTAGCAGGAGTACCACCTAAAATTATGGGAATTGGACCCGTAAAAGCAATTCCAAAAGCTTTGAACAATGCTGGACTAAAATTGAATGATATCGATTTGATTGAATTAAACGAAGCTTTTGCGTCGCAATCATTGGCAGTTATGCGTGAATTAGACATCAATCAAGACATTGTAAATGTTAATGGAGGGGCTATTTCCTTAGGACACCCATTAGGATGTACAGGTGCAAAATTATCAGTTCAATTATTCAATGAGATGAGACGAAGAAAAAACAAATACGGATTGGTCACCATGTGTGTCGGAACAGGACAAGGTGCTGCAGGTATTTATGAATTTTTAAAATAAAAATTGCCAAACTTAAAAAACTAGTACATATGGAAACTAAAATAACACAAATGGAAACGATAAAAGGAGGAGAATTTTTACTAAAAGAAACGGCTGCTAAAGACGTATTCATAACGGAAGATTTTTCAGAAGAGCAACAGATGATGAAAACTTCCATTCAAGAATTTATTGACAAAGAAGTGTGGCCTCACAAAGAACGCTTTGAAAATGGGGAATACAACTTTACTGTTGAAGTTATGAACAAAGCTGCTGAAATGGGCTTGTTAGGTATTTCTGTCCCCGAAGCCTATGGAGGTATGGGAATGGGGTTTGTCTCCACCATGTTGGTATGTGATTATATTTCTGGAGCTTCTGGATCTTTAGCTACAGCATATGGAGCACATACAGGAATTGGTACCATGCCTATATTGCTATATGGTACTGAAGAACAAAAACAAAAATACATTCCAAAACTAGCAACGGGTGAATGGTACGGTGCCTATTGTTTGACAGAACCAGAAGCTGGATCTGATGCCAACTCAGGTAAGACTAAAGCAACTCTAACAGAGGACGGAAAACACTATTTGATCAGCGGTCAAAAGATGTGGATATCTAATGCAGGATTTTGTTCTTTGATGATCGTATTTGCAAGAATTGGAGATGACAAAAACATCTCTGCTTTTATCGTAGAATACGATGCTGAAAACAACAATGGAATCGTACTTGGTGATGAGGAAAAGAAGTTGGGAATCAATGCCTCCTCAACACGTCAGGTATTTTTCACGGATACCAAAGTACCTATAGAAAATATGCTTTCTGAAAGAGGTAAAGGGTTTAAAATCGCCTTAAATTCTCTAAATGTTGGACGTATCAAATTAGCTGCTGCATGTCTAGATGCTTGTAGACGAATCACTGACGAAGCTGTAAACTATGCAAATCAGAGAAAACAGTTCAAAACTCCCATTTCTAGTTTCGGAGCCATTCAAATGAAATTAGCAGATATGGCTACAAAAACCTATGTGACTGAATCAGGAAGTTACCGTGCCGCAAAAGATATACAAAACAAAATTGACGAATACATTGCTAATGGTACATCGCATCAAGAAGCTGAATTAAAAGGGGTTGAAGAGTATGCCATTGAATGTGCTTTGTTAAAAGTATATGCCTCTGAAACGGCGCAAAATATTAGTGACGAAGGAATTCAAATTTTTGGCGGAATGGGATTTTCTAAAGACACTCCCATGGAAGCTGCTTGGAGAGACGCTCGAATCGGTAGAATTTATGAAGGAACCAATGAAATCAACCGTTTGTTGAGTGTTGGGATGTTGCTAAAAAAAGCAATGACTGGACAACTTGACCTTATCACTCCTGCACAAAAAGTGGGTGAAGAATTGATGGGAATTCCTTCTTTTGAAGCCCCAGATTTCAGCGAATTGTTTGCTGAAGAAAAAGACATCATACACAGAGCAAAAAAAGCGTTCTTGATGGTTGCAGGAAAAGCTGTAGAAACATTTGGTATGGAGTTGGAACAACAACAACAAATTATTTTAGCAGCTGCTGAAATGATGATTGAAATTTACATGGCTGAATCTGCGTTACTAAAAACTGAAAAGTTAGTATCGAGAACGTCTGAAGAAGTTTGTAAAGAAAAAATTGCCATGGTTCAATTGAATCTATTCAATGCCATAGAGAAAATTAATTCAAAAGGTAAAGAAGCAATTGTATCTTTTACAGAAGGAGACGAACAACGTATGCTATTGATGGGGTTAAAACGTTTTACAAAATACACTAACTACCCAAACATTACTGCTCTTCGTAATTGTATTGCTGCAAAAGTAATTGCAGATAACAAATACAGTTTCTAAAACAATGTCACACAGAGCCGAGAACTCGTACTGATTTTCTAAATTCAAAGAAAATTAAAGCTTAGTTCTCGGTTTTAACTATCTTTGCAGTAAATTTTTTTATATCATGAAATTATTACTCCTCACATTTGTTCTTTTAGCATTAGCTTTTGCTGGAATTGCCATTAAAATTTGGGCCAAAAAAGACGGGAAATTTTCTGGTACTTGTGCCAGCCAAAACACAAATTTTAATGAAAAAGGAGAGCCTTGTGGTTTTTGTGGTAAAATGCCAGAAGACTGTGAGAACCAATAAATAATGTCTTTATTGCTATCTCTTTTTGTGGTGGTAGTGGCGGTACAGTGTTCGTACTATATTGTATTCAGTCTATCCTTTCCCTCAAAAAAAATAAGTCTCACACCTACATCGCAAACTACTGATAAGATTCCAATATCAGTAATTATTTGCGCTAAAAACGAGGCCTCAAATTTAGACTTACTTCTCCCCTCTCTTTTAGACCAACAATATACAGCTCCACTCGAGTTTGTATTGGTCGACGATAATTCAACTGACTCTACTGCAGCTGTTTTAAAAAAATACACTGTTCTTGACAAGCGAATTAAAACGATCTCAATTGTAAAAAACAACAAGCAAATACAGTCAAAAAAACAAGCACTAGCAGAAGGAATCAATCAAGCAAATTTTAATCATATTTTATGTACAGATGCTGATTGCAAGCCCTTGGGTAAATATTGGATACGAAACATCAGTCAACAATTTTCTGAAACTAAAAAAATTGTTTTAGGATATGGTGCCTATGAAAAAGTTGGAAATTCATTTTTGAACAAACTTATTCGTTATGAAACACTTTTGACAGCAATGCAATACTTTTCATATGCAATTTGTGGTCATCCTTATATGGGTGTTGGACGAAATTTAGCTTACACTAAAGAGCTATTTAAAAAAAATGGAGGATTCTTATCACATGAAAAAATTGCCTCGGGAGATGACGACCTTTTCATCAATCAGGTAGCAACAAAAATAAATACTGTAGTTTGTTTAGAAAAACAAAGCTTTACCGTATCAAAAGTAAAAACAACTTACAAAGATTGGATACGTCAAAAAAGAAGGCACATTTCAACTTCAAGTTATTACAAAAATAGTCACAAGCTGTTGTTAGGATTGTTTTACCTGTCCCAAATCGCTTTTCCAATACTTACATGTAGTCTACTTATTCTAGAAGCCAACATATCCATACTTCTCTTTATGATTTTAACCCGATATACAGCTTATATGAATGCAGTGTCTAGGTGGAGCAATCAACTGAATGAAAAAGATTTACTTCTAACAGCACCTCTTACAGAAATTACACTTATTTTTATGCAATTGTTTCTCTTAATAAAAAATTTAATTGCTCGCCCTCAACGCTGGTAAAAAATAAAAAGCAATGACTCCGTTAGAATTACAAGATCACATTTCAAATGCCAAATTGAAAAAGCAAACAGCATTCAACGCTTTGTTGAATCAGTTTTGGAACGATGTTTACAATTATCAATTGACAAAAACTAACGACGAAAATCTTGCCGAAGACGTAACTATTCAAACATTTTCAAGAGCATTTGATAAAATTGATCTTTTTAACGAGGCTTATTCTTTTAAAACATGGCTATTATCTATATCCAAAAACATACATATAGATACTATGCGAAAAAAAGAAAAAACAGACTTAATCATAGACGATAAGATAGTAGCTAAATACGATATTTCCGACACAGCACCTACTCCAGAGGATCAACTCATTATCGCACAAAATTTAGTGGAATTATTACAATTCATAAAAAGACTCAAACCTCACTATCAAAAAGTAATTCAATTACGTTATTTTCAAGAA
>JBMZVD010000058.1:0-14623 GCA_049625305.1 Flavicella sp. | reverse complement strand
TTAAAACTGCGGCGGTTACAAATTCTCAATACGGTATTAAATTTGACCCTTCAACATATTCTAAAGACATAATTATAGAAGGCGCAGATATCACCGGAACTGACATTTCAGCATTGCTATTACATCAAGTTCAAAATGTGCTTGTTAAAAGTGTCTATTTTGTTACAAGAAAATGGGAAGACAGGAATGCTGACATGGCAACGATATCTATTTCAGGGGATTATACCAAAAACATCCGTGTTTTATCAAACAGTATCGGTAATCACAGTCCTAAAGGAATTAAAAAGTATAAGCCAGGCGTTAAAATTGAGGACGGAAATGATATTCTAATTCAATCCTTGGTAGTACGTGAGAATACTGTTCCTGGTGTTTATGTATGTACTGAGGCTAAAAATGTAGTTTTAGATGGAATAGCTGCTTCTGATAGAACAATGAAAACAGCAGAATTAAACACACTTGGCGTATATCTAAGTTCCTCCAATGTTTTTTATAATGGAGAGAACCTTCAAAACATAAGGAATAAATTTATTTTGGAAGATAGCAAGAACACGAAACTAGTCCGTTTCACAAAAAAAACAGCACCATGAAGAAAATTTATGTATTTATTGTTTTAGGAGTAATGACTTTGGAGGGTAAAGCTAAAACCAAGATGTTTCAAACGATTTATTTGGAAAATTTTGGAGCGATATACAACGATGGTTCAAGTGATCAAATTGCATTTGAAGCGGCGCTAGAATATGCATATACAATATCAAAATTTCAACCTGTAATACAAATTTCTTCGGGAACGCTTTTATTAGAGCATAAATTAATTCTAAAAGAGCAGAATATTACAATCAAAGGTATGGGTATGAGCCGTTCAAAACTTGTATGGTCTCATACAAATGGGGGGATTGAGGCTAAAATTGTCAATTCAACACAAAATAAGGTTATTGAAATTAGCGATGTGTCACTATTGGCAGCTGCAGAGGATACAGGTGTCGGATTGTATATTCGAAGACAAAATACCCCGCTGATATCTGTGGTTTTAAAAAATGTAAAAATTGCTTCTCTAAATCCAACTTGTTATTGGAAGCAAAATGCAATATTATCATTGACACCTATTGCAAAGGTTTCTAATTGTGTATTTGAGGGGATGTATGGCGTTACCGATTCTCTGTTAACTTTTGATGACTTTTGTGTAGCATCTACGCTTGTTAATTGTACTTTCTCTGGAGCCGAGACAGCTATTTCTGTTGTGGGCAGAGGAGAAGGATATATGTTTCGAGAAAACACAATATCCAATGTAGATTACGGTATAAAAAGAAGTCTCACAAGCTCAGTATCTAAAGCCACAGAGCCCCTAATGCATCTTATAGAAAATGATATAACCGCTTCAAAAATATGCATTGAGGCAGAGGGATTGAGCAGCACCTCTATTTCAAATAACACTCTTATTCTAGATGGTAGAAATAAAATTGATCAAAAATATGGCTTGTTATTAGGTGGAGGAATAAATATAGAGCGAGGCATATCTATTTATGATAACACTTTTATAAATCATGGAAATAAAGCAGATGTAATTGCTATTTCAACATATGAATTAGACGGTCCTATATCTGTACAAAAAAATGTATTCACAAATTTTAAAATAGGTGTTTCCGTCCATTCAAATTCTGACAACGAAATGACACTTGGTCAAAACAAGTTGATCAATGACGGCATTGAAGATTGTAATAATTTGTATAAAGTGGATAAGGAATCACGGGAGATATATACCGATAAAACGTGCGAGTGAACTTACTATTCAAGAACTTAGGAGGCACTTAGTTTTTAAAGAAATTTAAAATAAACACTCTTTTTTAGTACACGAAAGAAAGCAAAAAATATCCTTAAACCAATTAGAACCAATATGTATGTTATTATTACTACAAAACTATTTATTATTACAATATCTAGTTTGTTTTTTTTTAATTTTTGCTGCTTTTCGCAAGAAAACCTCATTTCTGGAATCGTAAAAGACACGACAGGTGAAACTTTATTCGGAGTGTCTGTAGTAGAAAAGGGCACTTCCAATGGGGTTGTAACAGATTTCGATGGGAAGTATACAATCGTTTTAAAAAATAGATCAAACAAATTAGAATTCACATATATTGGTTATGAACCTTACGAAATAAGTGTTTTAGACAAGAATCAGATAAACGTTTCTTTAAAAGCTATATCTGAGCAGTTAGATGAAGTTGTTGTCATAGGCTATGGCAGTGCAAATAAAAGAGAGGTTCTTGGCGCTGTGGGCGCTTTGAGTTCAAAAGAAATTCAAGAAACAGTACCTCAAGATGCGATTAGCAGTTTACAAGGTAGAATTGCTGGTGTAGAAATAGTATCAAATAATGCACCCGGAGCTTCATCACAAATTCGTATTCGAGGTCTTTCAACACTAACTGACGGAGGAATTGGTCCTTTGTTTGTGGTAGATGGCCAACAAATGGACAATATCGATGACATAAGTCCATCAGATATCGAATCTATAGATGTTTTAAAAGACGGTGCATCAGCCTCAATATACGGTTCAAAATCTGCGAATGGAGTAGTTATTATTACCACTAAAAAGGGAAAAGCAGGCTTTGTAAAGGTGACGGCTCGTACAGATTCATTTTTTAGTTTTTTAAGTAAAAAAATACCTGTATCAAATGCGACAGAATTCGTCTTATATAGAAAACTTAGTGGTCAGCAAGCATATAAGGATGAAGATATATATTCTTTAGATAGAGTTATCGGGAATGACTACCAAGCGATTTTAACACAACTAGGTTATAAGAACCAGTTTAATGTTTCATTCTCTGGTGGAAGCGAAACTGCTAAATTCTATTTTAGTACGGTGCTTCAAAAGACAAAAGGGATTATTCTAAATAGCGGAGCTGAATGGATTAATTCTACTTTAAATTTGGATTTTGATATAAACAAGTCCCTTTCTTTTGGTACAAAAATAAGATTGTCTTTTCAGAAACAATATGGTTTTAATGAAGGGTCGGCTCTAAGAACTGCCTCCTACAGGCAAGTAAATGTACCTATTTATCAATCGGATGGTTCTTATACTCAACTAGAAGATACTCCTGGTCAAGCCAATCCCATTGCAATAATCGACGATTCAGTAAGAGATATTAGAAATTACAGTGCGAATAACTTTAGCTATGTTGCATATAAATTTTCAAATGGAATCACTTTTAAGTCAACTTTAGCTGTAAATTTTTTATTAAATAAAATTAATCTGTTTCAACCGTCTACAGTAATTAATGTAAGCTCGCAATTTGTAAATGGTACAGAAGGGAATAATCTTCGTTACAATATTCAAAACGAAAATTATTTAAATTTCAAAAGAACTTTTAATAAGGTACATTCCATTACCGGTCTTTTGGGAGCTTCAATTCAAAATTGGCAAATTGAAAAAGCGACCATTTCTGCAATTGAATTTAATAATGACGCAGTTCAAACCTTTAACAATGTAGCTCGTTTGAACACTAATAGAACAAATACTGTGTGGAGAGCACACCGGTTGGCTTCTTTTTATACAAGAGTGACTTATGATTACATGAAAAAATATTTTCTAGCGGCAACTATGCGTAGGGATGGTTCTTCAAGGTTTGGTTCAGGCAGAAAATGGGGGGATTTCCCATCTATTTCTGGAGGTTGGGCCATAAGTAAAGAACCTTTTATGGCTTCTTCAAAATCCATTGCTAATTTCAAATTTAGAGCAGGATATGCAATTACTGGTAATGAACGGATTGGAGATTTTTTAGGTCTTTCTTTGTATAGATCAGGTTATTTTTATTCAGATAAGAGTGGTGTTGCTATAAGTCAATTGGCAAATCCTGATTTGAGTTGGGAAGAAACAGCACAGCAAAACTATGGTATTGATTTGGAAATTTTAAAAGGTAGAATTAAATTTTCTTTAGATCGATATATTAAAAAAACAACAGATTTACTCTACAATGTAAATCTTCCATCAGAAAGTGGTTTTACGCAACAAACTAGAAATGTTGGATCTGTTGAGAACAAAGGATGGGATATAACCCTTAATGGAGTTGTGTTTCGTAAAAATAATTTTAAATGGTCATCTGATTTTAATATCTCTTTTAACAAAAATAAAGTTATAAAACTTGCAAATCCTAACGGGTTTGAAACAGGCGCCTATTTTGTTCAGGAGGGACAGCCTATTGGAAACATATACGGATACAAAAGAAATGGCATTTTTAAATACGATGAATCTAATGCCTTCACGAATGATGGTATTCAATTGACACCAGAGTTTGATAATCTCGGGGAATTTAATGGATATTCGTTAAATGGGCAGCCATATACTGACACTGTCAACAGGCTTAAATATGGGGGTGTGCGATTGCAAGGAGGGGATATTATTTGGGAAGATTTACCCAATAAAGAGGGTGTTAGAGATTTTTCGATAGATGAAAATGACCGATCCATTATAGGGAACGGTTTGCCAAAATTTTACGGCGGTTTTACAAATAGATTTGTGTATAAAAACCTGTCACTCTCTCTATTAGTTAACTATAAATTTGGTCATGATATTTATAGAGAATATGATGAATACAGAGACAAGGGAGGAAATATAAACAATACTCCAAGTCCGGATGCCATAAATCAGGCATGGCAACATCCTGGTGATGATGCCAATTACCCAAGATTGACATTTAGACAAAACCAAAATCAAATAAAAAATGAGAGTAATTATGTGAGTCAAGGAGATTTTATACGACTACAAAACATCAATCTCACATACAATATGCCCAAAGAAATACTAAAAAAAACAAATATGTTTAAAAGTTTGTCTTTTAGGGCTGTTGTAAACAATGTAATTACGTTTACAAGTTATTCAGGATACAATGCAGATTTGAGAAGTAGAAATCCACTGCAACCGGGATGGGATAATCTACTGGGGTACCCTAATAAAGTGGAGTTT
This sequence comes from Flavicella sp., assembly GCA_049625305.1. Lineage (GTDB taxonomy): Bacteria > Bacteroidota > Bacteroidia > Flavobacteriales > Flavobacteriaceae > Flavicella. The sequence goes on along the minus strand of JBMZVD010000058.1, from coordinate 9,666 downwards.
ATTTTAGGTTTAAGTGCGCAATTTTAACTTTTTATATTATGAAAAATAAAATGAGAAGATCAAAAATACTAGGTTTTATAGTGTTCGTAAATGTATTCGTGTGTTGTGAAGATAACTTAGAACTTGAGCCAGAAAGTTTTATGACTACTTTTTGGAAAGATGGTAAAGATGCGGATTTAGGGATCATAGCTATTTATGATGCCATGCAATCTACCTACCGTGAAAAACATTTTTATTGGGGCGAATTTAGGGGTGATAATTACACAAGTGGAAGAACACCAACGAGTCTAATGTCATCTATTTTATCAAATCAATTAAATCCTCAATTTACTCAATATACAGCTTGGGATGCTCTCTATAAAATGATTTACAGAGCAAATTTAGCTATTGAAAACATACCTCTCATATACAATTACAGTGAAGACTTACTCGGAGAAGCATATATACTTAGAGCATATGCTTATTTTAGTGCTTACAAGGTTTGGGGTGATGTTCCTATATTTTCAAATACAAACCTTTATTATTCGGAAGATTTATTTAAAGCGAGATCTGATAAAAAAGAAGTTTTGCAATTGATCATATCAGATATACAAAGGGCAGAGGATTTGATTTCGGATACTAAAAAAGCGTATCGTTTTTCAAAAACAAGTGTTCTTGCGTTTAAGGCACATCTTTTTATGACGATCTCTGAAACTGAATATCAAGATTGGAAATCGATGCAAGAGATTCCATCAGGTAAAACTAAATATCAAGTAGCAGATGAAGCGATTGATGAAATTATTAATTCAGGCTTATATTCATTGGTGAGGGATCGCAATTCGTGGCGGAATTTATTTGTGAATGATCCGAAAACGTATCCAGGTGAAGGGCAAGAAGGTTCGGAATTAATCTTATCCTTAAGATTTGAAGCAAGTTCTGATGGTCTGAACGCTTCGGCTATTAGAAGGTTGTTTTTTGGCTTTGATGCTATGTTTTCATATGACTTGCTTCAGTCTTGGTCTGAGGCATTTCCGCCACCAATTCCAAAAGATTTCAGTTTGTCGGCCTCATCTGAATGGTCCGTTGGAGGGGGCCAAATAGCGAAAAATGCAAAGGATAATGATTCAAGTACCTATTGGGCATCTGCGAACCAGTCTACACAAATTAAAGAAGAATGGATTGAATTACACCTAGGTGAAAAGGTGGATATTTCTGGAATAACATTAACACCTCGGGGTGGAGGACAATGTTTTCCTATAGATTTTGAAATTCAATCCAGTACAGATCGTGTGAATTGGAATGTTGTACTTGGACAGAGGTATGAAAATTATGAAAAACCAACATCCGGTACTCCATTAGACTTTGTCTTTGTTTCGCCAATTGAAACGCAACACATAAGAGTATTGGCCACGAAATTAAGAGGTTTAAATACAAACGCTAATTATATGTTTCATTTAGCAGAAATCAATTTAATTGAGGCAACTGGCATTTTGAATCCAGTTTCTTATCAGGTTGTTGATATCTATGGTGTGCAAAAAACACTTACACAACCCTATGATTGGCGTTTTCAAGAGAGTATTGCAGTTGAAACTGTCGATGTACGTAGACTTATAAAATACAGCAAAGAGAGAAATTCGATTCAGTCGGATGATACAAATATAATCATATATCGTTATTCCGAACTACTGCTTTTGCAGGCAGAGGCTAAAAATAAATTGGGTGAACATGATGCTGCAATAGACTTGGTCAATCAAATACGCACTGCGCGTGAATTACCAATTTCGCAAACTGAGGATGCAACGAAGCCTTACCATGTCAACCGGAATGAAGCGGAAATTGGAGCATTAATCTTAGCAGAGAGACGCTATGAGTTATTAGGTGAAGGTTTCCGATGGTGGGATCTTGTAAGATCTGGACAAACAGGTTTGGATGAAAACAATATTCTATGGCCTTTGAATAGTAAAGTTTTAGTTGTGAATCCTAAATTAGAACAAAATGATTTTTACAAATAATAGATATTTCTCTACCCCAAAAAGCTACTCAAAAATTTTAAGATGCTATTTAGCTTTGATGTTTTCAATACTTTTTTCATCATGTCATTTAGGACTTGAAGATTCTTATGAGTTTGTTCCCACATACGAAGTAATACCAGGTTTTGGAGCAAAAACAGCATGGGAGTGGTTACAAGAGGAAGCAGGAAATGAAGATTTAGAATTTATGAGAGCTGTAATTGAGAAAACAGAACTGATAGATGAATACAATAGCAAAGATGAACAGAAAACTTTTTTTTTAATAATTGATTCAGCTTTAAACTTACTGATGACTGTTGAGCTAGGAAAAACAGGAAGTGATGATTTTTATGTCTTTTTAGATAGCTTGGATAGTTCTGACTTAGATAAATTACGAAATTTAATTGCATATCACATCTTAAATGAGTTTGTTGATCAAGGAAATCAGCAATTGTCAGATATCAACACCTCTTATTATTTTGAAACCTTATCTCAAGATCCCAGTAATAAGGAAATAGAGCTTAGTAAAAGTTTTGATTTAACGATTCATATAAATAGGGCTTATTCCCCCAATGGGAGAAGTACTTTTGTCAGGAGACACAATTATGTCTTTTCAAATGAGAACGCCGTTGCACACGTAATTTATAACTATGTAAAAGCCAATTGATATGTCTATTTAATTGTTAAATTCAATGTTAAGACTGTTTAAGAATAGAACTAATTTTTTCCAAACAAAGCTATTTAAGTTCATTTATCCACATTTAGTGTTAAAATGATAACCTAGGAAAAAAGGACAGTCCGACCGTTTAGATAATTTGAGACGGTTGTTAGGAAGTGATACATGTAATAAATTGTTAAAATAAAATTTTAACGTTACAGAATTTAAAAAATCACAACAAAAGAGATTAAAAACTTTGTTTTATTGTTTTTTTTGTATTAAAAGTAAAAACTATGGAAAATCTTTTAAGTATAGATGAAAAGGGAAGCCAGCCTATTTACAAACAAATTGTGTCTTCTATTTTGTTTAAAATTTCAACTGGTGAATTACAAATTAATGACAAAATACCTTCGATAAATAGTCTTAGTGAAGAGTATTATATATCTAGAGATACGGTAGAAAGGGCATACAATGTTTTAAAAGAACAAAAAATCATCAAATCAGTTCGGGGTAAAGGAAATTACATTGCAAATAGTACTAGAATAGCAAAAATAAATGTTTTGTTTCTAGTAAATAAATTGAGTAGTTACAAGATTATTATTTACAATGCATTTGTAAAAAAACTGGGGAAAGATTACAATGTAGTCTTAAAGATTTACAATTGTGATACTTCGTTTTTCATACAATTGTTAGAGGAGAGTATGAATAGTTATGATTATTATGTTATCATGCCACATTTTGTAGAGAATGACAAACATATCACATGTACAGCTGATATTTTAGATAAAATCAATTCAATCCCAATAGAAAAATTGATTGTGTTAGACAATAAAATTCCTGATATAAAAGAGGATATCGTTTCTGTATATCAGGATTTTGAAAAAGATATATTCAATGCCTTGGAAGAAGCTTTAATGACTATAAAAAAGTACGAACAGATAACTATTGTATATCCTGGTGCTTCTATTTATCCTTTTCCAAATAGAATCTTAAGAGGTGTAAAAATGTTTTGTAACAAGCACTCTATTTATTTTGAAACACTCGAAGCAATTAGTAAGGAGTATCGTTTTTCAAAAGGTACATTATACATAGTTTTAGATGAATCTGATCTTATTTCACTGTTGCGACTTGAAAAATTATCAGAGTTTTCCTTTGGAAAGGAAATAGGAATTATCTCCTACAACGATACCCCCTTGAAAGAATTGATGGGCATTACTGTTGTATCAACCGATTTTAAATTGATGGGAAATACAGCAGCTGAGATGGTGCTGAATGCAACTAAAATAACTAGGAAGAATCCTTTTAAATTTATCAATCGTTATTCTATGTAGCGATCAAGGATTCTTTAAAAACTCCCCTCCTTTTTTAGGGAAAGTAATCTCAAAATTTATGAGAAATAAGGTACACGAAAATGACTGAGTATTATGAAAAAAAAAAGTGCCATCAGCTCAAATTTATACTGACTTTAAGCATAAAAAGATTATTAATTTATAGAATACCCAAAAAAAAGAGGGAGTAACCCCTCTTTAAATAAGTTTTAAATACTTCTAAATTTCATGATTTGTAATTAGATCATTCACGAGAAAATGTCCAAACTTGCCCTTTCGCACTCCCTCCCTTTCCATCATGAACAATTACATACCAAAAATAGCTAGTTTTAGATGCAATGTTAACAGTTAGTGATGTGCTAATATCAGTAAAAAGCACCTTTTGGGTGGGTGGATTTTCAGTTCCAAAGAAAACATCATAGGAAAGAGTATCTCCAGCATTGCTATCAACCGATTGCCATTTTAAATCAACGGAGTTTTGAGAGATTATTGCCCCAAGTAAGGGCGCAATTAAGTCCGGAGCATAGGGCAAATTGTTGGTATTAGCAGTTCCCTCCGTTTGCAATTGACGCGTTGCAGAATAAGGACTTTCGTTGCCCAAAGTATCTAATGCCTTTACCCTCCAATAATAAATTTTGTCTTTTTCTAATTGTACCGTCAAGGCATTTGCAGCAACCGATTGCTGAATTTGGCCTGATGTAAAATCAATATCCGTAGCGTATTGAAATTGATAGGAGATAGCACTTTCATCGTCTATTGTTGAGGAAAACCATTCAAACGAAACCGTATTGTCAACGCATAAAGCGTTGTCTTTGGGCAAATTTAAAACAGGAGCTTCTAGTGCTGATGGCTCAATCGCATCATCCTCATTTTTACTACATGAAACGAAACAACACAACAGACTGCTAAGGATATATATACTATAATTTTTCATCTTTATTGTTTTATAATTTTTAATATCACAGGTTTGGGCAAGTGAACTTTAACAAAATACACACCCGCTGGATAGTCAATAACCATTGACACCCTTGCATTTTCAACACTTTGATAAGTTGTTTGTAGAAGACTTCCAACAATTGTATACACCTCAACTTTCATTTTAGCATTGGTCTGAGGCACATGTATTTCGAAAATACCACGAGTTGGATTGGGAGTTACTTTGACATTGCTGTACAAATCAATCGTCTTGGAAAACACACCTTCACAGGCCTCTTCGGTTTTTACTTCCAACAGATCGCCATGTGACACGGCTACATCAAAAGAATTTTCCATAGTTGTAAATACTTCAGTGCCATTTACCAATACATGGTAAGGAGCTGTACCTGAACTTAGTTCAACTGTACTCGAACTCAATGATGAAGCTGTTTTTACAGCAATGGTAGTTGCAGGCATTATCTCAAAAACATAACATTGGGTATAATTTTCAGAAGGTATTTGCACACACAAGTCATACGTTCCTACTGCCAAATTTTGAATAAAAAATTGGTTATTACTGAAATTATACGACTGTCCATTGAGTACTGCTTTATAGGTATTGACTGCTTTGGCTTGTATCAATAGAGCACCATTTTCTTTTCCTTCACAAGTTTCATCAGTTACTTCAATATCAAAATTATTTGAAGGCAATTCGAAAGCGCAAGCGTCACCAACCTTGTAATCAAAATATTTTGTGACAGCCATACCTCCAGTAAACGCAAATTTACATGCATAACTGATCGTTTCTCCAGCTGCAAAACCAGAGATGGTCTCAGAAAATGTATTGGCCCCGGTTCCTTGCATCAATTTTTCAGAAAAAGGTTCTTTTCTAAACAGATAAGCTACCACTCCGGTCTTATTATCCAATAATTGGAAACTAATTTTAACACGAGTACCTAGCGTCTCAAAAGTCACCTTATACCCAGTATCAAAACTTCCTTCACTTGCTTGGTTGCTCGTCTCAGAACAACGCATCAATTGTGCTACCTCAACCGATATAGCTTCTGAAAGCGTAGTTGCTCCAAAATCATCTGTTGCTTTGGCAGTAATAGTTCGTGTACCCAAGACTGCATTGCTCCAAGTAAATTGATATGGATACGTAGTATCCTCTCCTATTTTTACACCTCCGTCATAAAATTCAACTTTGGTTATGTCACCATCAAAATCAGAGGCGATCGCCGTGATTGTTATTTCCTCTCCTTGTACAAAAGAAGTTCCGCCTTCAGGACTTGAAACAGCTACTGAAGGATTTGCATTTCCTGTTTCAGAAACTAATACTTTGACTTGATCTTTGGATGTGTAGACACCATCACTTACGGTCAATTCGAAATTATATACTCCCGCTTCTAAATCCGTAATTTGTGGTTTTACAGCAGTTGCATTTTCAAAAACTACTTCAGTAGGTCCATACAACTGCTTCCAACCGTAAGTCAGCGCCTGTCCTTCAGGATCTGAACTTGCAGAAGCATCGAGAACAGCTGTCGCATCGCTTAGCAGTACAGATATGTTAGTACCTGCTGCTGCAACGGGAGGTTGGTAATCCAAATCAGCAGTTTTGGTAAAGGTCATTTTCCCCAAGTTAAACTCTCCATTATCAATGACCAATCGCAATACATGTTCTCCTTGTTCTAAGGGAACATTTTGAAGTGTTTTAGTCGTCCAGACATCCCATTTTGTGGAGCTTGTAGATGCTACGTTTACTTTGGCACTAATTCTTTCCCCCTCCATCTCAAAATAGAAAGGTCCCCCTCCATTTGAATTTCCAGATGCACAACGGTATGCTACCGAATAGTAACCCGCCTCTTGCACATCTATGGTGTACTCCAACCACTCACCAGCTGCCAACCATCCCAATGTAGCACCTTCGGAAGTTCCGTCAGCACTGTCCACATACTCATCTGGACGGTAACCTCCCTCGTTGTTTTGCGATAGATCAAGGTAAGAAATACCTTGTCCCACACCCCCTTGAAAAGCATCGTAATGCCCTGCTTCAAAAGTACCTGGAATTACAATTGGAGCTCCAGAAAAAGGAACTTGTTCTCCAACAGTCACTGTAACTGAGTTGGATACATTGAAGTTCTCCTCTTCATAGACTCTTGCATAGATTCCGTGTACTCCTAGAGAAAGGTTTGAAACTTTCCATATATAAGGACTGCTTGTCACTTCTCCGAGTAAATCATTGCCATTGTAAAAAGCCACTTTGGTCACTCCTTGACTTTCCGTATCAAGAGTTACATTTACACTCCCTCCCACGTAAGCTTGGTCAAAATTTGAAGTAAGGGTTCCCGTTACAGCAACATCTTTGCTCGTTACCATTTTTCCAGATGCTACCTCTAATGTTTCCCCGTCAGAAAAAGTCACCGTTAAGGGTTGTGCCGTGTAGTTATGCGCTACATATATTTTTTCTCCTTCCTTTTCAAATACTGCAGCAATAGGATAATCTGCAGTCACAGTAGCATCGATGGCTCCCAAGGCATTCATTGCGTGCAACCAGTGGTAGGTTTGTGCGTCCGAAACACCAAACTTTAGAATACGATCAGGATTAGCATTGTAAATTGCTATGGCTTTTTCAGCGTCTATAAAGGATAGGTATTTCAAAAAAGTATCGTGCCATAAGTTGGGATTGTCATCTCCCGGACTTAAGATACCCGTATTGGATTCGATTTCGTTCCAAAGTTTTGTAGCATAGGCCTTGTCTTGTCCCAAATACAAGGATCCTCCATGCATTGGATACATTTCAATCCCATAAGATGCTGTAATATCAGAAGTCCAAAAAGTACCATTGTCATAGGAATTTCCCCAGACCCTAGAGACTAAGCTGTATGGTTGATTGGATTTGAAATTTCTTTCTTTGGTATCCAACCAATATTCCTCAATTGCTGTCTGTTCTGTGGTATAGAGGTAAATCCCCAAATCACGAATCTCATCATTACCGGTTATACTTCCCCAGTGTATTAATGAAGAATTGAATTGCATACTTTCAGAAGTTGACTCTTGATCATTTCCTTGAGGAAATGAGGCAAATCCGTTGGCCCAACAGTGACCTGCATAGGGACTGAAATTACGTAAAAAAGGAAATTTAGCATCCGCTCTGTCTGTAGAAGCTGCATCTCTAACCAATAAGTTGACCATTGGTCCCCATTTATCGGCCCATCCCGGTTCGTATTGTTCCATAAAGGCCGCTGCATGGATAAAATAACCCCAATGAAAATGGTGGTCGTTGATGTTATCGTCTTGACCATGTCCTGCAGGATAACCTATGAGCGTTGACCAATTGTTATTGTAATAAAACAAAAATGCCTTTTCACCTGACTGATAGCTCAACCAATCTTCCAAACGTTCTTTGACCGTAGCTATCATTTTATCTCTACCCTCAGTATTTCCCATTTGATCGGCGATACGAGCAGTTTGAATCAAACGGTTCATCACCTGTCCTTCATTATAAGAGTCAGTCCAAGTGGCCAAACCATCATTTTGAATCTGTGCTATTTTTGATTGCAAGGTCGCAGGACTAAATGTATCGCTATAATTGGCAAGGTAGGGCAAAGTCGGTAATATCCCTTTAAATGTATTGGCAACTTGAAATGAGTTACCGGCCAGCATTTTCAATGCTCCACGAACTGACTGATAGGTTTCCTTTTCTGGTTTGGGTGAAATGTCAGTAAGGTTGTCCCATTGGTGTGGTAACAAACCTTGCAATAGGTCAGCATGACTTCCTTCTTTTACCTCAGTTGTAATTTCAAAATCTGTCAACACCTGTCCTGTATTAGCATCGTAGGCCCAATCCACTTTTGTATCTGTAGGAAAAACATAAGCATATTTTTGATACTCTGTTATGATGGTATTCGAAGGATCCATGTCTTGAGGCAGCATTGCCATAGACCAATAATTTTTATCATTTAAAGTAGATGTATAAGTTGTTCCACTTTTAATCCATGTACTTCCTACAGGTGCGTAACAAACAAAGTCGGCTCCTGCGCTTGCATTTTCAATTGTCAAAACCTCATCAGTAATGGTAACAGTACCAGAATTTATTGTGACCGATGCAATAGCTTCGTCGTTTTTATTGAAATACAAAAAAGGCATCCCAATACCAGAAGTTGCTTGAAAATTATTCGCCCCACTTGACCAGTTCATGGTAACCGTCCAGTCAGAATAATCCGCAACGGTAGTTTTGGAAGCATTCAGTCCAACAACTCCAACTTCTATAGGTGCTGAATCACCTATAACTCCCCATGGTATATAGGTCACAATCAAACCTTCGTTTTGAGTGCGCATGGTCATGGGATAGTTGAAAAGATTGCCCGCATGATTGTCTTGAATCAATTTGGACCACCAATCATTGGTAGGTACAGGTTTTCCAAGAGCGTTTTTTGAAAGTTGTGGACTTCCTGGAGGAAATTTATTCCTACCTGCAGCATCTGAGCCCGGATGCTGATTGGTATAACTTCCGCTACCAACTAGAGTTGTCTGAGCGGTTGCATAATTTGTTTGAAATAATAACATCATAAAAAATAGGCACCTATACAGGTGCCTATTCTTTGTTGAATTTAAAAAATTCATAAATAATAGTTTAAGTTTGGTTTTGGGCGTTCTCAACACCTTTTACCAAAGGTACATTTATATATTCCTGTTGCGTAATTTTGACACTATACCAAAACTTGCTTTTAGCGTATAATATTCTTTAGTTACGCCATATCTTCGAACACACAAAACG
>JBMZVD010000057.1:0-14759 GCA_049625305.1 Flavicella sp. | reverse complement strand
AGCCATCGCTTCCGGTTACACGACCATTGGCGTCAACACCTGTACCATCTACTTGACCGTTAAAGTCGGTATCTGTGAAGCCTGCTTCTATAGCATCAGGACAACCATCACCGTCACTATCTGTATCTAACTGGTCTGGGATTCCATCACTGTCTGCATCGCATACTACATTAGAATCATTCTCATCCAAACTACTCATAATGAATTCATCCACCATGATTGCCCTTTGAACATCTCCCGTTGTCCATCGAAGACTCATTGATATATTTGCAATATCAAAAGGCGCTGTAAAAGCTGAGGTATAAGATGACATATCAGTGCTAGTTATATCAATTTCATCGAGTAACACGGCTCCAGAAGGTATTGCTGATTCTGTACTACCTGTTCGATTCGAATACGGATTCCCATATATTTCAAGCGTTACCGTTTCTTCATTGTTGTAAATACTATTAATTAATTTCCCAGATGCCGCCCATACCGACCAATTTATGTAAGTTCCTGATGCAATTACCGATGAGAGGTTTTGCGAAAGACCTTCTTTATTTGTTCCATTAGCTATCATACCTACGTAATTGTCACCAACTAGAGGCGTCTGGAAACTAAACCAAGTTGCCTCATAGCCTCCTTGCTTATTCAAGTCTGGAGACCCTGTGTTCCAATTAAACCAGTCTGGTAACAAGCCCCCCTGACTATGACTAGTAGGCGTGTAGGATTCGAAAGAACCATCCACTATGGCATTTGTACCACTTGTACCACACTCAACTACATCTAAAATACCGTCGTTATCGTCGTCTACATCCGTATCGTCTGGGATGCCATCGCCATCGGTGTCTAGGGCACAAGCTGCTACCCCAGACTCTAAGTGGTCTGCTGTACCTGAACTGTCTGTATCTGCAGGTGTTGAGTATCCATCACCTCCGGATACTTTTCCGTCTGCGTCAATACCTGTACCGTCTACTTGACCGTCTTCATCGGCATCTGTAAAGCCTGCTTCTTCAGCATCACTACAACCATCGCCATCACTATCGGTATCCAAATGGTCTGGGGTTCCGTCGTTGTCGGTGTCAATTCCTGTACATACATCTTCATTAGCTACAGGGCTCAATAGCGTACTGTAAAGTGCCTGACCTATTGCAAATTTCGGAAATTGAACTGAAGTATTATTTGAAGCCGTCCAAGTAATATTATCTCCGTTGTTGATTTCTATCGTTGGTGCATGATAAAAATTAGTCTCTCCAACTATTTGTAATTGATACACCTTACCCGTTTCTCCTGTCGTATTATTTGTAATTACCGCATGAGATACAGAACGTATAACATTAGAAGTACCAACAATATATTGCTCTCCATCAGAATCTGTATATTGACCATTTCCACTATAGCTATCGTGTAAAGTATCATCATTGTCTTTAATGGTTAATGTTTCGGACTGTAATCCATTCGCTATAAATACTGTAGTACCATCGATATAACCGTCATTAGCAAGTAAGCCATCTGTGAATGCATGTATTGTATACTCGCCATTACTGTTTGCAGTTGCATTTGTATAAGAGTAAGTAATTGTACACCCTTCATCGGTATCTACAATACCATCGTTGTCATCGTCTAAGTCTGTACTGTCTGGAATACCGTCTCCATCTGTATCTGTCAAACATCCGGCTACTCCAGACTCTAAATGGTCTGCAGTTCCTGAACTGTCTGTATCTGCAGGTGTTGTATATCCATCACCTCCGGATACTTTTCCGTCTGCATTAATACCTGTACCGTCTACTTGACCGTCATCGTCTGCATCGGTAAAGCCGGCTTCTACGGCATCGGCACAACCATCGCCATCACTATCGGTATCTAAATGATCCGGTGTACCGTCGTTGTCTGTATCTTGACCTTGGCAAGTTCCACTTGAACCTTGTAGAACTTCTCTTATAGACAACCCGTCTATATTTACATGGGCGTCTAAATTTTTGGCTACGAAATTGATTCTATAATTTCCAGATGTTGTTGGCGTGTAAGTTAGTGACTGCGTGTTCCACTCGGTATTTAACGGCATTTCACCACCATTTCCGATAAGCACATCTGATCCTGAAGCACCTACTGTAACATCCACACTTACAGGGTTGTTTCTGGTAAATTCGTTGGGATATCCAAAAACAATACCATAATTTGCTTGCTCAAATGCAATTTGATAGGTCTTTCCTCCTTCTAAATATACCGTCTGGTGTATCCCTTCTATATTCGTTGTGGAATTAATCAACCCAACCCAAGTTCCAGTATCTGATGATGGTGATGGCTGGTTGATATAGTTAGCATAGTTATAATTTCCTAAAGCGTTATTTTCATCGTTTGTATCAGGAACACTGCTAGAATAGCTTGACCAATTTAATGGAAGTCCTTCTTGTGTAATATTTCCTGTTAAGGAACCATTTAAAAATTTATTATCTCCTAAATTTACCTGATCGTTACAACCTTCATCCGTATCTAAAATACCATCGTTGTCGTCGTCTAAGTCTGTGCTGTCTGTAATTCCATCACCATCTGAATCTATGTCGGGAGCTGTCAAAGTTATCGTGAAAGATTGATTGTGCGTACATGTTCCATCAGAAGCCTGAATTGTAAGCGTAGTTGTTCCTGCTGTCAAATAATCAATAACCAAATAGTTTCCTGCCCCAGTAAAAGAGGTACTTGCAACCGAAGCATCCGAGTTGCTAATCAACGTATAGGTCATGTCATCTTCATCAACATCCGTAAATGCCATATCCAAATTGATGGTCATATCACTGTCAGTTGCAGAGGCTGAAATATTTTCCAACGGGAAATTCCCGTCTACTGGACAGGTATTGGACTGGGTTACTGTAAAGGTAAATTGTTGTGTTTTGGAACAAGTTCCGTCAGAGGCTGTAATACTCATCGTAGTTGTTCCCACTTGGTTGGGATCCATCACCAAAAAGCTGCCACTGACAATAGCCGCTATCACCACCGTATTGTTGGTATGCTGAGTAATCGTATAGGTCAAATCATCGCCATTGGAATCTGAAAATGCCGTATCTAAATTGATCGTAGTATTTCCATCAGAAATATCAGCGGTTCTATTTTCCAACGGGAAAGTACCGTCAACAGGACAGGAATTAGGAGCTGGAGTAACTGATATATTGATTGTTCTATCAAAAGTACAAGTACCATCACTTGCTTGAATCGTGATAGCGGTAGTTCCCACACCCACAGGGTCTAAGACCAAAGTACTACCACTGACAATAGCAGCTACGATAACTGCACTGTTTGTGTTTCCGGTAAGCGTATAGGTCAGGTTATCACCATCAGGATCTGAAAAATAAGTATTTAAGTTTATATTAACATTATTTGCATTTTCACTAGGTGCTATCGCTGGAAAAGGACTTCCTGCAACTGGACAGCTGTTGCTACTAGCAAAGGCCTGATTGGAAACAAAATATCCTCTGTCGTTAGAGGAGTACCCCATATACGTATATATCGGTTTTCCATTGGAATTACTGATGTAAAAGTCATTATCACTGTTAGGGGCATTTTGTTCGTTTTTTTCATACATGTAGTAGGTAACACCATTGACGGTTCTCGTCATAGATGTAGCTCCCCAAGATGTCAATCCAACCGTACTTCCGTTTAGTGTTACAGTGGTATTGGAAGGATCACTTGTCATGACGTAATAAGCCATTTTACCGGTATTGTTTTCATACAAATCCCAAGCTTTATCTCCATAATGTGCATGTGAAGATCCTGAAGGAGCTCCAGACTCTGACAATAACGGAGCGACCAAAAACAATCCGTGGTTGTTTTTGGCACTTGAATTAGAAGAAACATAGCCTTGGTAGTAAACCATAGCTGGTTTGCTCGTGTTGATATGTTTTAAGTTGTTCCCATTTCCTTTTAAATTGTATGCATAATGACTACCTGCATTGATGCTAGTCATATAAGATCCATTTACATAAATATTGGTACTGTTTTGAGAAGCAACCACAATCGCATGTGTTCCTGTGAAGGAAGAACTATATCCTTCGTGAACCAGAAAATCAGTTCCTAATTTGTCTGTTGGCACCAATTGAATGGCTCCCATGTCTCTTCCTCCACCGTTATTTGAATCACCTATTCCTCCTGCCCAAGTACCTGATACCACTACAATATTTTTATCAGATGTAATTTTAGTTCCGATATTACTATCACTTTGGGTATCGTTTCTCAAGATATGAATATCACCTTCATTTAAGGTTTTTGAATTATACCATGATGGTTGCCAATTGCTATTATTTTTGGTATACGTAATTGTGGTAGACCCAGGTTCAACAGCCATTACAGAAATAAAATCACCAAATTTACCCAAATCGATTGAATTGGATTCAAACTGCGCCGAGTAAAACTCTGTACCTAAAGCTGACAAACCCTTAGAAGAATAGGAAGCTGTTTGAGAACCGGCCAAAACATCAACATTCACATAAAAAGGGTTTGGACCTGAAACCTTAAATCCAGAATCTTCATCATCACTACCTATGCCTATTGCAGTAAGGTATCCACAATCACCACTACTACTACAATATATTGATACAGAGGCAGGACTTGTCTTTGATATAGTTCTTGTAGTATATGCAACCCAAGTATTTGAAGATGTGTGACTGTAAATAGTCACCGTAAAAGGTGAGGTTTCCATAGTCGTCAAATGCACCACTACTTTATTCGCAATATCATTACCATCTTGTGTATTGTGTAATGGAGGTAAATAATGTGTATTTGAATAATTTTGTGCTTGTAAGCTTTGCCCTATACTAGCGACGAATAAAACTACTACTAAAAGTTTTAGCCCTGCAAAAGAAAAACATGGTGTTGCATTGCGCAACACAAATTTAGCAAAGAAATTTCTTATTGTAGTTTTCAAAATAAACGAAGTTGATCCCTTTATTCTTCTTATGATCGTCTGTGTAGTTGTTTTGTAGTTCGTACCCATAGAAATCTATTTATGTGGTTTTAAGACAGTTCTTAACATAAATTTAAGATTCCAATGCTCGTCAAATGATTAGAATCGACGAATGGTAGATATTAATCGATGAATGGTAATAATTTCGGGTTGAATCATTTTTTCAAAAACCCAGTAAAAATGGAGGTTACTGACTATCAGATACTTATATTTTTTGTGTTTTTTACTAAAACTTAAAATTGAAAGTTTTTTTCTCAATTTTATGGCACAAAACATCAAATTGAGGTACATTTACAAGATCATACAAATATTTAATTTTGACCTATTTTAGGATAGATATTTTTTTTAATCTTACAAAAAATAGTGGCTTTCCATGAAGAACACATTTTTACGAATTTCTGCGTTTTTAGGGTTTCTTACCGTCGTATTTGGTGCCTTTGGTGCACATGCTTTGAAGGAAAGGTTGTCTGCTGATCAATTTCATAGTTTTGAAACTGCCACAAGATATCAGATGTACCATGTATTGCTATTGATACTCATTAATGCTATGAAAGAACTTGAAATCAAAAAACTTAAAATCGTAAACTTGTTATTGGTCTTTGGAATTGTTTTGTTTTCTGGCTCTATATATTTAATTACTTTACAATGGGTGGCTGCAAAATACATTTGGTTTATAACTCCTTTGGGAGGGTTGCTATTGATTGGTGCTTGGCTGCTTTTGGCTATTGGTTTCGTGAAAAAATACCAAAATTGATACCATACCTATATTCTACAAATTTGAAGTAATTGTACAATTTGTAATTTAGTTCCAATCCATAATCTATACTAGCATCGTAGTTAATTGCTTGTTGAAAATCAAAGTTTCTGTATTGGATTGGATTGGCAGCTCGCATGTTCCATTGTGCTACATAAAATAAATTTCGCGTTTCATAATAACTTTGCGAGTAAAAATGCATAGGTCTCGCAATGGTACGCAAATAAACTTCAAACCCTTGATCCAAAACCTGAATATCATAACTCACACTATCGTTCTCGATAGTAACCCCTTCTTTTTGAGTAGTAGTACCTTGCTTTTTACTGTAACAACTCAGTAAAAGAAATATGAATATTGGTATGTAGCTGAATATTTTCATAAATTCACAAAGTATTATATCACTTTAACAAGATACAAAATAAGCTGTTAACAACGTATTACTGCAACACTGTAAATTTTAAGTATGGCAAAAAAAATAAAAGATATTGGAGTCGGTTACCACTCGAGTAAAAACATCCAAAGTTTTGTAAACGAAGATGGTAGTAGTAATATTTTACACACTAATAGAGAACAAAGTGTTGACGACCTGTATTCTTATTTGATTGGACTTTCCTGGTCGCGTTTTTTTGCCTTGGTATTTTTGGGATACATATGTATCAATTCATTCTTTGCTTGTATCTATTTGGCAATTGGTATTGAAGAATTGACGACAGAAACGCAATATTGGTATATGGATTTTTTGAATGCTTTCTTTTTTAGTGCTCAAACCATCACAACGGTTGGTTATGGAAGTATTTCTCCCAATGGAATTATTGCCGGAATTATCTCAAGTCTTGAGGCACTTATCGGACTTTTGAGTTTCTCTTTTATTACTGGACTTTTGTATGGACGTTTCTCGAAACCTAAATCTTCCATTCGTTTTAGTGAAAACATGGTATTGCGTCCTTTCGAAGAGGGCCGTGCATTGATGTTTCGTTTGGTAAATAACCGAACTAGTATCATGATAGAACCCCAAGTAAAAGTTACCATGACACTTTCTACCAAGCAAGCATCTGGAGCCTATAAAAGATCTTTTTACGAATTGAAAATGGAAAGAGATAGCATCACATATCTGCCTACTATATGGACCTTAGTTCACAAGATTGACGACAAAAGTCCACTTCATGATTTTACTAACGAAGAAATAACTTCTCTAAATGCTAAAATTTATATTTTATTTCAATACCACGAGGATTCATTTTCACAAAAAGTATACAAAATACACGCCTATGATTTTGACAAATTGTTAGTCGATCGTCAATTCAAGCCAACTGTTACCTTTAGTGAGGACGGTCAGATGATATTGGACCATGAATTGTTAAACGCTACTGAAGCATTGACTTAGTGAATCAAAACCCGCACAACAATAAAAATAAAAATAACAAGAATACAAACAATACCCGCCTTGAAGGCTCCATTTTTATAATGAATCTTATGAAGGGGAATGTCTTTACGGTAGCTCCACACCATCATTGCTACAAATGCTACAACAAAAAAAGCGGCGAAAGCCAATTGACCTTTACTGAACATAATATTGATATTTTAAACAAAAATAAGCATTCAAAACGGATATATAGTATCTTCACAAATAAAACATCAAACATAAGACATGAAAGACAAAATAAAAGCCGTTCAAGCATTCCATACTGCATTTAAATTGGGTTATAAAGAAATACCTACAGCAAATTTGGGAACTGCAAAAAACAACTTGCGGTTCAATCTAATGGCAGAGGAAAATGAAGAATATTTGGAAGCCGCTCAAAATAATGATTTGGTTGAAGTTGCAGATGCATTAGGTGATATGTTGTACATCCTTTGTGGTACGATCATCGAACACGGTATGCAACATAAAATTGAAGAAGTTTTTGAAGAAATTCAGCGAAGTAATATGAGTAAATTGGACAGTAATGGCGAACCTATCTACAGGGAGGATGGAAAGGTACTCAAAGGACCTAATTACTTCAAACCAAACATTAAAAAAATATTAAATCCGTAATATTCTTTTACAAAAGAAGACTGTATTTATATTAAAAAAGATACAGTCTTTTTTTACTCTAAGTTTTTATTGAAAAACCCTCCTCTATTTTCCTTGCGTCGTATTGAAAATTGACAAACTAAATAAGCGGTTGTTATCAAGTTTCTCAACTCACAAAGCTCCAAGGAAAGTACAGACTCTTTGTACAATTCTTCAATTTCCTCATAAATAAAAAGTAATTTCTTTTCGGCACTCTTCAGGCGCCTATTAGAACGTACAATTCCTACGTAATCACTCATGATTTTTTGTACACTTTCACGTTCGTGACGTATCAAAAAATTCTCTTTGCTTTCAAAAGTATTATCCGTATTCCATGCCGGTACCTCTGTGTTCAATACCAAGCTTGCAATACGATCTTTACTATTCAAGTAACTACGTTGCGAATAGACCAATGCCTCTAGCAAGGAATTTGAAGCAAGACGGTTTGCCCCATGCAATCCTGTCGAAGTACACTCACCACAGGCATACAAATTTGAGATTGAAGTCTGTCCATTTTGGTCAACTTTAATACCCCCACAAATATAATGTGCAGCTGGAACCACCGGAATGCTATCCTTGCGAATATCAATACCTAAACTGCTGCATTTCTCTAATATATTTGGAAAATGCGCCTTGAACTTTTCGTAATCTAAATGCGTACAATCAAGATAAACAAAAGCATCGCCGCTTTCTTTCAATTCTGAATCAATGGCTCTCGCCACAATGTCACGCGAGGCAAGTTCTTCACGAGGATCGTATTTCACCATAAAGTATTCGCCCTTTTGGTTCTTGAGTTTTCCACCAAAACCACGTACTGCCTCAGTAATTAAAAAGGCAGGTGACTCTTGTGGGTTTTGATACAAGGCCGTTGGATGAAACTGAATAAATTCTAAATCTTCAACTATAGCTTTTGCTCTGTAGGCCATTCCAATACCATCACTAGTAGCAATTGTAGGATTGGTCGTTGTAGCATAAACTTGCCCACTTCCCCCTGCAGCTATCATTGTGATTTTAGAAATAATTGTCTTTACGTCATTTGTTGATTTATCCAATACATAAGCCCCAAAACAAGTGATATTTTTGGAATCTTTTACAGCTACTTTAGTATGATGTTCTGTGATAAAATCAATCGCATAATGTTGCTCTAATATTTCTATATTAGGAGTATTGGCAACAGTTACCAACAAGGCACGTTCAATCTCATATCCAGTAATATCCTTGTGGTGTAAAATTCTATTTTGAGAATGCCCTCCTTCTTTTCCTAAATCAAAGTCACCAATTTTATTTTCGTCAAATTGCACGCCCCAATCAATTAATTCTTGCAATCGAGCAGGCCCCTCTTCTACCACCATTCGCACTACCTCTTCATCACAAAGCCCATCCCCTGCAATCAATGTATCTTGAATGTGTTGCTCAAAAGAATCAATCTTTAAGTCGTGTACCGTTGCAATTCCTCCTTGAGCATATTTGGTATTCGATTCACTTTTAACATCCTTGGTAACAATGGTAATATGTAAATCTTTTGAGTGATAAGCCATTCTAAGAGCATAGGTCAATCCTGCGATTCCTGAACCTATAACGAGACAATCTGTTTTGATCATTGCAATAGTTTGGTATAAAACAAAACCCGACAGATGCATGTCTGTCGAGTTTTCAATTTTTTTGATTTAATTTTTAAGAAAGTGACAACATCCTCTCTATAGGAAGTAGCGCTTTTCTAGCCATCTCAGCATCTACTTCAATATCTGGTAACTCATACTTCATACAAGTATATAGTTTCTTCATTGTGTTTAGCTTCATATAAGCACATTCACTACAAGCACAAGTGTTGTCTTCTTCAGCAGGTGCTGGTATTAGAGTTTTTTCAGGAATTTGCTTGATCATTTCGTGCAAAATTCCTGCTTCAGTAGCAACAATGAATTTATCGTTTTTACTCTCACGAGCATATTTTAAAAGACCTGCTGTAGAACCTATGTAAGTGGCTGTTTTCAAAATATGAGCTGGTGATTCAGGATGCGCGATAATTTCCGCATCCGGGTGTTCTTTGTACAGATCCAATAATTTCTCAATAGAAAAGGCTTCGTGAACCATACAAGCTCCATCCCACAACAACATATCTCTACCGGTTTGTTTGTTGAGATAATCACCCAAATTCTTATCCGGAGCAAATATTAATTTCTGATCCTCTGGAAAAGACTCTATGATCTTTACAGCATTGGAAGAGGTACAAACGATATCCGAAAGTGTTTTTATCTCTGCTGAACAATTGATATACGTTACCACTTTATGGTCTGGATGTGCCTCTGTAAACGCTTTAAAATCTGCTGGCGGACATGAATCCGCAAGAGAACATCCTGCTTTCAAATCCGGAAGTAATACCTTTTTTTCAGGGTTTAATATCTTTGCAGTTTCTGCCATAAAATGCACCCCTGCGAATACAATGATATCTGCATCTGTTTTGGCTGCTTCTTGGGCCAAAGCCAAACTATCTCCCACAAAATCAGCAATATCTTGGATTGCTTCTTCTTGGTAATAATGCGCTAAAATAACCGCATTTTTTTCTTTCTTCAATTTGTTGATCTCAGCCACATAATCGATTTTTTCGGATGCTTTAACATCTAAAAAACCTTTTTCAAACAAATTCTCTTTCGCCGTATCCAATGTTTCCATATTTGTTACATTTTAAATTTGACAAGCGAAAACACAGTTCTAAGAATTTGAATTTTCGCCTACACCTCAACTTTTAAAGACTTCTTACTTTATAAGTCCATCCAAAAGGATCTTCTGCCTTTTTGGTTTGAATGCTTGTAATCGCAGTTTTAAAGTAACTAGCATAACTGTCGTCTGTATTTGGCAATTCGTAATCGTTTCCTTTGAAACTAAATCCAAGTATCGGATTGATTACTGCGGCAGTTCCCGCTCCAAACATCTCTAACAAAGTACCATCTTTTGCTGCAGCTTCAATTTCATAAACTGAAATTGTTCTCACTTCTGTTTTTATTCCTTTTGCTTCTGCTAAAGCCAATACACTCTTACGAGTTACACCGTCTAAAATTCTATCTGAAGTAGGTGCAGTTACCAAAGTATCTCCGATACGGAAAAACACATTCATCGTCCCTGCTTCTTCTAAATTTTCATGGGTACTTGCATCTGTCCAAACTACTTGTTGGTACCCTGCATCATGGGCCAATTTTGTTGGATAAAACTGCCCTGCATAGTTCCCTGCACATTTTGCAAAACCAACTCCCCCTTTGGCAGATCTACTGTATGTATCGGCAAACAACACACGTACTTCACCACTGTAATAGGACTGTGCTGGTGAGCAAATAATCATGAATTTGTACTCTTTTGCAGGGTTTGCAGACACTCCAGATTCTGTTGCAATCACAAAAGGTCTGATGTACAATGAGCTACCTTCTTCTTTCTGTATCCAATCTTTCTCTAAGTTCAACAACGTTTCTAAACCATCAAAAAAGTGGTCCACAGGAAATTCAGGAATCGCCAAACGAACCGCTGATTTATTCAATCGCTTTTGATTTTCATCAGGTCTAAACAACCAAATTGAATCGTCTTCTCCTTTGTATGCTTTCATTCCTTCAAAAATGGCTTGTCCATAGTGAAAGACTTTGGCTGAAGGATCTAGCGATATATTTCCATAAGGCTTGATTTGGATATTTTGCCATTTACCATCTTTGTAATCACACTCCAACATGTGATCGGTAAAGACATTTCCAAAATCTAAATTACTAAAATCTATTTCTGAGATTTTAGAGGTCTTAGCTCTCTGAATATCAATAGTGGTCTTTTTGTCTGTAATCATGATCTGGTTGATTTTTATAGATACAAGGACACAAAAATACTATTTATTATTTACAAAAATAAGTGATTCTAAAGGAATTGTTATGGAAGCATGAATTTACGTTCGCCTTTTAAAAAAATAGAGAATTTTGAATCAATCCTAAAAGCTTTAGGTATATTTGCAACATATTAGTAAAAATTATTTTGAAAAGAGAAATCATCATAACTGCAGACGGTTCAACGACCATCCACATGCCTGATTGGGACGAGCAATACCATTCAAAGCACGGTGCGATTCAAGAAGCCTACCATGTCTTTATAAAAAACGGATTGGAAGCGCATACTGCGTCTTCTTTGAATGTTTTGGAGATTGGTTTTGGAACTGGATTGAACTGCTTTATTACCTTGATTGAAGCTGCAAAAAAAAACATTACTATCGACTATGTAGGGGTAGAAGCATACCCTATTCAGGAAGATGAAATCTTGCAACTGAACTATGTTTCTGAGTTAGAAGGAAGAAACCTCGCTCACAAATTCGAGGAAATGCATTTGTTTCCTTGGAACCAAAAACAACAAGTAAACGCTTCGTTCAGCCTTACGAAACGCGAACAGAAAATCCAAGATATTGAGGACATAAACACTTATGACTTGATTTATTTCGATGCTTTTGGGGCACGTGTACAACCAGAATTATGGACAGAAGCTATTTTCAAAAAAATGTATGACGCTATGAAAGAAGGTGGTATTTTAGTGACCTACTCTGCCAAAGGAAGTGTACGAAGAGCCATGCAAGCTGTAGGATTTACTGTAAGTAGACTGCCAGGACCTCCAGGCAAAAGAGAAATGCTTCGCGCATTGAAAACCACCTCAAAATAAAAAGAGGCTTTCTTTCGAAAACCTCTCTTACAATGCTATGTTATTACAACATTCTTAGATTGTTAACTTCTTGCTCTGTCAAATGTCTCCAATGTCCTCTTTGGATATTTTTCTTGGTCATTCCCGCAAAAATTACTCGGTCCAACTTGACAACTTTGTATCCTAAAGTTTCGAATATTTTTCTCACGATCCTATTTCTACCTGAGTGAATTTCAATACCTACCTCTGTTTTAGACTCTCCTTCTACAAAGGCTACATCATCAATAAAGACCTTTTTTCCCTCAACATGAAAATCTCCACTGCTCAAGGTTTGTAAATCTTTTAGAGCAAATTTACGATCCAAAGATGCGTGGTAAAGTTTGCGTACATTGTGTTTGGGATGGGTCAATTTTTTAGCCAATTCTCCATCGTTAGTAAACAACAATAAACCAGTCGTATTTCTATCCAAACGCCCTACCGGATATATACGCTCTTTGGTAGCCATGTGCACCAATTCCATCACAGTTTTACGACCTCTTTCGTCGTCCATAGTGGTGATATAATTCTTGGGCTTGTTCAACAAAACATAACGTTTGGTTTCAGGATTGATCAACGTACCGTCAAAACGAACCTCGTCTGTCAATTGTACTTTGTACCCCATTTCAGTAATTACTTTCCCATTAACCATAGCACTTCCTGCAGCGATCAGTACATCTGCTTCTCTACGTGAACAGATTCCTGAATTGGAAATGTATTTGTTCAATCGAATCCCACCCACATCGGTTTTCACTACTTTTGAAGGGGACTTTTTTTCGAACCTACTCGGTCTTTTTTTGGGCCCCGAAGCAGCACTCCCTTGAGCTGGTTTTCTTGAATTTGCATTTCGATTTGAAGCAGGTCTCCCACTCCCTTGTTGTCGTCCTCGCGACGAGTTTCTATTTTGACTCATTGTCTAAAATTTTATATTTTTTGCAAAAGTACGTTAAATATCTTTATTCACTTGCTGCATCTCCAAATAAAAGCATTCAAATCAACTGTTTTGATAAAAACACCCCCTTCTAAAACCTCTGTAACAAGCGTGTTATCAATATTGTGGTGTCTATCAAAGACAAACTAAACACCCCTAGTACTATAATTGCCTTTAATACGTTGTGTAGGATATTGTAATGCCGTATTTTTTTTGCAATCCACAAAGCGGGCACAAAAAAGAGAAGCGAGACAAATACTGTGCTAAAATAATAGTGCATCTTACCTATTTCAGGATAGTGCCACAGTACATAAATTGGTATCAAAGCAAGAACTACAATCACAGTGATGATTATTTTGGTGGTACGCTCTCCATACACTACAGGTATGGATTTGTAATTGTGTACAAAATCACCTCGAATGCTCTCTAACTGTTTGATGAGTTCTCTCGTCAAAATGATACAGAATAAAAAAGTAGCGTGCGTGAAAATTAACAGTGAAATATTTTTGTGATACACGAAAATCACGAAAAAAGGTAACATAGCAAGTACGGAAGAAAACAATGCTCCAATGATTGGTTTTTTCTTTGTTTTGTGAGAATACAACCATATCAAAAAAACATACACCACAAAAAAGAATGCTGCTCTCCAAGAGACCATTCCTCCCAAAAGAACACCCGCAAAATTTAAAAGAAAATAGGTCTTTAACTTTGTTTCTTTACTTACGAAACTATCGATTCTAGACTTGATAGGTTTGTTAATTTGATCGACCTCAGCATCGTAAAAACTATTGACGATATAGCCTGCAGCAATGACCAAACTCGATGCCAGCACGGTGATAAAAAGATGTAAATCAAACAGTGTTACCTTTACAGGCTGGTCTGGTCTAAAAACAAAAATGGAAGTCAAATATTGGGCGAGAATCACCACCAATATGTTGTAACCTCTCATTACAGACAACATCCCTATCACAAAATAGTAGACAGCTCTTTTGGCTTTGCGCTTTTTTAGATTGCGCTTGAGCAAATCCATAATTAAAACCTATAAACCAGTTCTAAATTGTAATTTTTTAATTGTTCTTGAACTTTTTCATAATCTTGGGCAAATCCTAAGATATAACCTCCACCTCCTGAACCGCATAATTTCAAGTAATAGTCATTAGACTCGATTCCTTTTTTCCACAAAGTATGAAAAGCAGATGGAATCATTGGTTTGAAATTCTCCAACACTATTTTAGACAAAGACTTTACATTTGAGAAAAGTGACTTTACATCACCTTTCAAAAAGTCCTCGATACAAGAGTCTGTCGATGTAGCAAATTCTTCACTAAACATCTTTCTAAACCCTTCGTTTTTCATCTTGTCCATAAACAAGTTTACCATAGGTTCTGTCTCACCG
>JBMZVD010000056.1:0-14790 GCA_049625305.1 Flavicella sp. | reverse complement strand
AAATTATTGTTGTTTTTTGTTGTTTTAATTACAAGTTATGCTTGTGATTCAAACAGAGTATATGACGAATACAAGTCTATTGATATTTCAGGATGGGATAAAAATCAAATCATCGCTTTCGAGATTGAAACCAATGATACGATTCATCCTCATGAATTGTTCCTACAAATTAGAAATACAGAAGCTTTTAAATACAGTAATTTGTTTTTGATTACTGATTTCATCATCCCCAATGGAACCCATCAAAGAGATACGCTTGAGTTTGCTATGACAGATCGTTTTGGAAATTGGTTGGGTTCAGGTTTTACAGATATCAAAGAAAATAAATTGTACTACAAAGAAGCATTTGTTTTTCCCAGATCAGGTACCTACACAATCCGTGTACAACAAGCGATGCGAAAACGAGATGAGGTTCAAGGAATTCAGAAATTACAAGGGATTTCTGAAGTGGGTTTTCGTGTAGAAAAAACAAACAAGGAATGACATAATACGAACTTGTATTTGTAAATTTGTCTAGCTGTTCAAATTATATTTTACATGTCACAACATATAAATCACCAAGAATCAAGTCAAAAAAATAAATTATTTAGGAAATTTTCTATTCTTTTATGGGGATTGCTGCTTTCAGGAATAGGAATCGTCGCACTTATTTTTACATTGGCATCTAACGAAGTTTTTGGTGCGCTTCCTACTTTTGAAGAATTAGAAAATCCAGAAAATAATTTTGCTACTGAAATTATTTCTGCCGATAATAAAACTCTTGGAAAATATTACAATGAAAATCGAACTCCTGTTCAGTACAGTGATCTCCCTCAGAGTTTGATTGATGCTTTGATAGCTACGGAAGACGAACGTTTTTATGAGCATAGTGGTATTGATTTTAGAGGTACTTTAAGAGCGTTTGTCAAACTAGGAAAAGGAGGAGGTGCAAGTACCATTACACAACAATTGGCAAAATTGTTGTTTACTGAAGGTGCTGGTACTCGAAACAAATTCAAACGTGTGCTTCAAAAAATCAACGAATGGGTGATTGCAGTTCGTTTGGAACGACAGTATACCAAACATGAAATCATCACTATGTATTTCAATAAGTTTGATTTTTTGTACAATGCAATTGGAATACGATCTGCATCAAGAATTTATTTTGGAAAAGAGCCTAAAGACTTGAAAATGGAAGAGTCTGCGGTTTTGGTTGCGATGCTAAAAAACCCTCGTCAATACAATCCAAACAGAGAAATTTCCAAAAAGAAATCTTTAGGGCGTAGAAATCAAGTTTTGTTTCAATTGACCCGTAACAATACCATTACCAAAAAAGTTAAAGATTCTTTACAGCAGTTACCAATGCTTATTGAGTTTTCACCTGAGGGGCATAATGACGGTTATGCTACCTATTTTAGAGAGTACCTACGTGACTATATGAAGCGTTGGATTAAAGAGCACCCTAAAGCTGATGGATCTTATCATAATTTGTATAGAGATGGGTTAAAAATATATGTAACACTAGATTCTCGAATGCAGAGATATGCAGAAGAAGCAGTTCAAGAACACGTTTCGAATCTTCAACGCGTATTTTTTAAAGAACAAAAAAAGAATCCAACGGCTCCGTTTTACGATTTAGAAGATGAAGAGGTTGACAAAATAATGGACCGTGGTATTCGAAATACAGAACGTTATCGATTGCTCAAAAAAGCAGGAAAAACTAAAGAACAGATAAATAAAGCCTTTGCAACTAAAAGAAAAATGAAGGTCTTTACTTGGAAAGGAACTAAGGATACAGTGATGACTCCTTATGATTCGATTCGTTATTACAAGCATTTTCTTCACAGTGGTCTTTTGTCTATTGAACCCCAATCAGGCCATGTCAAAGCATGGGTCGGAGGTATCAATAACAGGTACTTTCAGTACGACCACGTGAAACAAGGAAAACGTCAAGTAGGGTCTACTTTCAAGCCTTTTGTATATGCCTCTGTGATTGATCAATTACAATTGTCTCCATGTGAAGAATATCCAAATACTCCGTATACTGTTCCTAAAGAGGAGTATGGAATGGATGAAGACTGGACGCCGCGAAATTCAGGAGATACTTATGGGGGAGAACTGTCTCTTAAAAGAGCCTTGGCCAAATCGATCAATGTGATAACGGCACGTATGATTCATAAAGTAGGACCTAAAACGGTTGTTCGATTGGCAAAAAAAGCTGGAATTGAATCACACATACCTCCATATCCATCTATAGCACTTGGTACTTTAGACGCGAGCTTGTTTGAGATGGTGGGTGCTTATGCGATGTTTGCCAATAAAGGAATGCGTATTGAGCAAATGATGGTGACTCGAATTGAAGACAGAAATGGGACTGTATTGGATGAGTTTTTATCCGAAAAAACTCAGGTCATGAGTGAGGAATCTTCCTATGTAGTACTCGATTTGTTAAAAGGTGTTACTGAAGCCGGATCAGGAGTTCGATTGAGAAGCAAGACTGGAAAATATCCTGACAGTATCGCGACAGGATATCCTTATGAATTTAAAAATCCAATTGCTGGTAAGACTGGAACCACACAAAATCAGTCTGATGGTTGGTTTATGGGAGTAGTACCTAATTTGGCTACAGGAGTTTGGACTGGAGCAAATGACAGGGCTACACATTTTGCAGGAATAACGCAAGGACAAGGGGCTACAATGTCATTGCCAACATGGGCTTTGTTCATGCGTAAATGTTATGCAGATCCTACTTTGGAAATCAGTCAAGAAGATTTTGAAAGACCTTCTGAAGTATCTATACCACTTGACTGTACGTCTGAAAAGTCAATGAATTCCTCTTCTGATGACAATACCCTTGAAGAGGATGAAACGGAGTTTTAAAAGTAAAGTAAAATCTTAGACGTATTTTACTGTGCGCTTTTTTTGCTAGATACAGCTTTTCTGTACTATTTTTTTTATTTTAATGGTTTACTATTCTTAAGTTTATGAGATACTGGAAACCTAAAAAGAATCAAATAGCAAGGACAAATATATCCAAGGCTATGCAATCATTGTCGGTGGATACTTACCAAGAGTTTTGGTCCTGGTCTGTAGAGCATAAAGAAGCGTTTTGGTCCCAAACAGTTCAAAATTTAGGAATAGTACTTGAACAACCATATTCTAAGATATTAGATACATCAAAAGGTGTAGAAAAGGCAAAATGGTTGTATGGCGCTTCCATGAACATTGTAGACTCTTGTTTTCAAGCCCAATCCGAAGCAACTGCTTTACTCCTATCTAATTCCAATGAAGGTGTTCAGGCTATAAGTTATGCTACCTTGCAAGCTTTTGTCAATACTATTGCGAATGGGTTTGTGGCACAGGGACTCCAACCTAAAGATGTTGTTGCGATCTTTATGCCAATGACCTATGAGGCAGTAGCTATTTATTTAGGAGCCATAAAAGCCGGTTTGGTGGTTGCAACAATTGCAGATAGCTTTTCAGTCGAAGAAATTTCCACACGCCTTGATCTTACACAGCCTAAATTACTCATCACCCAAGATGGTTTTGAACGAGGAACTAAAAAGCACGGGCTTTATTCAAAATGTCAACAAGCAACAGCTATAAAAACAATTGTCATAAAGGTTTTAGAGGGTGCTATAGTCTTACGAAATCAAGACCTGCATTTTCAGGACTTTTTGAGTGAAAATTGTGAATTTACTTCTGTGAAATCATCTCCTCAAGAGGCCATGACCATTCTTTTTTCTTCAGGAACAACAAGCGAACCTAAAGCAATTCCGTGGGATCATACCACACCGATAAAATCGGCATCTGATGCTTTTTACCATCATGATATTCAAAAAGGAGATGTATTGTGTTGGCCAACAAATTTAGGATGGATGATGGGGCCTTGGTTGGTATTTGCATCATTGATCAATAAGGGATGCATAGCGCTTTATGATGGAAGTCCTTTTGACAAAAGTTTTGGGCAATTTGTGTATGAGTCTAAAGTCACGATGTTAGGTGTGGTACCGAGCATTGTAAAAGCATGGAAAAGCTCAAAAATAATGGAGGTTTTTGATTGGAGTTCCATACGTTGCTTTAGCTCAACAGGAGAGGTTTCTAACCCAATAGAAATGCACTATTTAATGCAGTTGGCAGGAGGTAAACCAATAATTGAATATTGTGGAGGTACTGAAATAGGAGGTGGTTATCTCGCTAGTACTTTAGTTCAGGACAATATTCCGAGTACTTTTTCAAGCCAAACGTTGGGAGGTGAATTTGTTTTAATCGATGAGGAAGGAAATGAAAATACAGAAGGAGAAGTTTTTTTACTTCCTCCTATCATGGGCTTGTCAACTCGTTTGTTACACAAAAACCACCATGACACTTATTACAAAGATTTGCCTTTGTATAAAGGTCAAATACTTAGAAAACACGGAGATGCTATTTGTCTGTTAGCGGATGGGTATTACAAGGCTAACGGTAGGGTAGATGACAGTATGAATTTGGGAGGAATTAAGGTGAGTTCAGTTCAAATAGAAGCTTTACTCAGTGTATTGGACTTTGTTTCGGAGTCAGCCGCTATTGCTGTGCCTCCCAAAGAAGGCGGTCCTAGTGTATTAGTTGTTTATGTTGTGTTTGCGTCTGAAACCTCGGTTGAAACGGCTCTAAAAACAGTCCAAAAAACTGTTAAAACTAAATTAAATCCCCTTTTTAAGGTGGTGGATTTAGTTAAAATTGATACCTTGCCGCGTACCGCTTCTAAGAAAATTAAAAGAAGAACATTAAGAGATTTATACCAAAAAAATAACCCCTTTTTAATATGAAAATTATATCGTACAATGTCAATGGAATCCGTGCTGCATTGAAAAAAGGTTTTGTAGAATGGCTTTCAGCTGCCAATCCTGATATTTTGTGTTTGCAAGAAACAAAAGCCCAAAAAGAACAATTGGATTTAAAAGTTTTTGAAGATGCGGGTTACACATATCACTATTGGTTTTCTGCTCAAAAAAAAGGGTACAGTGGCGTCGCTATTTTATCTAAAGTTGAACCCAAAAATGTAGTGTACGGAACAGGGATTGAAGCCATGGATTTTGAAGGAAGAAACTTACGATTGGATTTTGAAACCTTTTCAGTTATGAGTTTGTATTTGCCTTCAGGAACCAATGCTGCAAGATTGGATTTTAAGTTCCAATACATGGATGAATTTCAAACCTATATTGATGGACTTAAAAAAGAACTTCCCAATCTAGTAATTTGTGGAGATTACAATATATGTCATGAAGAAATTGACATTCACAATCCCAAACAAAATAAAAATACTTCCGGATTTCTTCCCGAAGAGCGAGCGTGGTTGGGAGAATTTCTTAACCGTGGTTTTATTGATAGTTTTCGTTTTTTAAACAAAGAACCACATCATTACAGCTGGTGGAGTTACAGAGCCAATGCTAGAAATAACAATAAAGGGTG
The DNA here is from genome assembly GCA_049625305.1 of Flavicella sp. Lineage (GTDB taxonomy): Bacteria > Bacteroidota > Bacteroidia > Flavobacteriales > Flavobacteriaceae > Flavicella. The sequence continues at coordinate 9,360 of JBMZVD010000056.1, read as the reverse complement.
GAGAATTGATTACCATCTGATTGCAGAACCATTAAAAGAACGATTACAAAGGGCTTATATTTTGCCGGAAGCAAAACATTCGGACCATTGTCCAATTGTAATTGAATTGGATGAATAAGCGCTTTTTTTCTGGTACGCCTTTTGATATTTTAAGACTCAAATAACCATTATATAATTAAAAATAACTTGCTCATGTTAAGAAAAACAGCTTTAGTAATCGCAGTAGCTGGTGTTACTACCTCCTGTGTTTCCAAAAAAGTATTTGTTGATTTGGAAGACAAATACAACAAATTGAATGAAGAGAAAACAGAATTGTTAGCTCAAAATGAGGCGCTACTTGTCAATAAAGCAGAGAACACTGCTGCTCTTGAATCTTTAGAGTCAAAACATTCTGAAACTTTAGCACAGAAAAATGCTCTGGAAAAAGAAACAGCTGCTCTTAAGAAATCCTATGAAGACTTAAAGAAAACATATGATTTGTTAGCATCAAAAAGTTCCTCAGCTTTGGAGAAAAATGCTGAAGAAAACAGAAAGCTATTGGCTCAATTAGAAGAAAAAGAAACCAAGTTAATGGAAGAAGGGGCACGTTTACGCTCGCTAGAGACTGAACTTTCCCAACGTTCTAAGCAAATCGACGATTTGGAAAAAGTGTTGGCAGACAAAGACAAAGCAATGCAACAATTGAAAAATGCAGTCTCCAATGCTTTGAAAGGGTTTGAAGGAAAAGGGTTGACAGTCGTTAATAAAAATGGAAATGTATACGTTTCTATGGAGAATAAATTGTTGTTTAATTCTGGAAGTTGGGCGGTTGGAACTCAAGGTAAGGAAGCGGTACGTAAACTCGCTGCTGTCTTGGTAAAAAATCCAGATATTAATGTATTGATTGAAGGACACACAGACAACGACCCTTTCAATGGTCCCGTAATCAAAGACAATTGGGATTTGTCAGTGAAAAGAGCTACTGCTATCGTGAGAATACTTCAAAAATCAAAGGTGTCAGCAAGTCAAATTACTGCTGCGGGAAGAGGAGAACATGTGCCTATTTCTAGCAATGAAACTAATTTAGGAAAAGCCAAAAACAGACGTATCGAAATCATTTTGTCACCCAACTTAGACGAGGTTTCTAAATTGCTTGGAGATTCTTAACTTTCGCAACTCTATTAAAGCAACTAGTAGCATTTTAACAATGAATTATTCTTTTTTACTATTTATTTTAAGTTCACTTTTTGTCAGTCATAGCTTCGCACAGCAGCCAGCAAAGAATGACTTGAACATAGCAAACGATTCCTTATCGTTTGTGAAGGCTGGTAAAGACAGTATAGCAAATACAACTGCTGCTAAAACTCCAAAAGTAATAGATAGTATTTGGTTACAAACTTTGTATAGTTCTCCTTTGCATGATACGACTGATTTGGATACTGTTTCAGTTGAAAACACAAACTTTATTACATCTATAGAGACAGCCGTCCTTAAAGAACGCTTACAAAAACTCAACGAAACCACTCCTTTTAATTTAGAGTACAACCCCGAATTGGAGAGGATGATCAAGAGCTATTTAAAACATAGAGCTAAGTATTACCCTAAAATGTTGGCAAGAACTCGCTATTACTTTCCAATGTTTGAAAAGTATTTAGACGCTTATGATATTCCATTGGAAATAAAATATTTAGCCGTTGTAGAGTCGGCTTTGTATCCAAGAGCGAAGTCACCTGTTGGTGCCACAGGAATTTGGCAATTTATGTATGCCACGGGAAAACAATTTGGTCTAAACATAAGCTCTTATGTCGACGAACGTCAAGATCCTGTGAAGTCTGCAATAGCAGCTTGTCAATTTTTACAACAATTGTATAAAACGTTTGACGATTGGGATTTAGCATTAGCTGCTTACAATTCTGGCCCAGGAAATGTAACAAAGGCCATACGAAGATCTGGAGGGTACCGAAATTATTGGAACATCAGGCCGTTTTTACCTAGAGAAACAGCAGGGTATTTACCTGCGTTTTATGCAACCCTATATATTTTTGAATATGCAAAAGAACATAATATACATACAGAAGTTCCACAACAATTTTTCTTTGAAACAGATACGATTCAAGTAAGACAATTGCTTACTTTTGATTTGATTCAAAAAGAATTAGGGGTTCGTAAAGAATTGTTAGAGTTTTTAAATCCAGAGTACAAGCTCAATATAATTCCTTATGTAAAAGGTCGTAATTACAGTTTGCGATTACCTGCCTCCAAAGTAAGTGATTTTGTGGAAAGAGAAACAGATATTTATGCTTTGGCTACAGAGAAAGAAGCTGCTAGAGAAAAACCATTGCCTAAATATTTCGAAATGAATCAGCGTATTCGCTATCGTGTTAAAAGCGGAGATTATTTAGGGAAAATAGCTAATAAATATGGAGTTCGCGTTTCATCCATCAAAAAATGGAATGGAATGAAATCTACCAATTTGAGTATTGGTCAGCGATTGATTATCTATCCTAAAAGGATCTAAATTCAATTGGAACATACAATAACAATATTCAACCCAGTTAGTCATTAAATTACAAATACTATACTTATGAAACAAATATTGCTGTTTGGAAGTTTACTCATAGTGCTTCTAGCTTGTGAGACAAAAAAAGAGGCTCCTGTTTTTGTAGAATCTAATGGAAGAATGAATCACTTGTTATTAGTTGTTGAAAATAGTGATTGGGCCACGGAAGTTGGAGATACACTTAAAAGCATCATCAAAACTCCTGTATTAGGCATGCCGCAAGCAGAAAATCAATTTGATGTTTCTCAAGTAGCGTATCATGCTTTTGGAAAAATGTTTAAAGCTAGTCGCAATGTATTGATTGTTCAAAAAGATACAGTGAATGCCTTTGTGGCTAAGCGAAATGTTTTTGCAAGACCACAACAGATTGTGAGGGTTACAGGAACCAATCAAGCTGCTTTAATCATGATGTTGTCAAAAAACAGAGAGAAGTTGATCAAAACTTTCAAAGATTTTGATTTTGAAAATCTTCAGAGAACCCATAGAAAAAACAGTTATGCCTCTGAGAGTTTTGAGACCTTAAAAAAACTTGGCATTGAGCTTTCTATTCCTAAAATATTTAAAAAAGTAGACGATACAGGTGATTTTTTATGGTTGCGACAGCACTTATCAGGAGGGATTGCAAAAGGAGATGGTTCTTCTAACATTCTAGTGTACTCTGTCCCGATGCCTAGTAAATCAGAAGATAGTGTACAAACCATATCACAAATGCGAGATACCATTGGAAAAAAATACATTCCAGGAAGAGAACCTCATATGTTTATGATTACTGAAAAGGCTTTTACACCAATCGTTCAGAAAACAACAATGCAGGGACGTCCTACCTATGCTACTTTTGGTAAATGGGAGGTATTGCACGATTTTATGGCTGGTCCCTTCTTAAATTTTGCGATTGAAGATAGCGCAAACAACCGTTGGATTGTGATGGAAGCTTTTGTATATGCACCATCTGTAGACAAACGAGATTATATGTTTGAAGTTGAGGCTGTATTGAGAACCTTAAAAATCAAGTAGTTTTTTTTCTTATCATTCTCTTGATTTCTTCTTTTTCTTTGACAGTGATAGTTGCAATAAACACAAGGATACATAGGGTGCTACATATGTAGTTTTGTTGAAATTTCAAAAATGAAATAGTACTCAAGACAATAGAAAGGCCAATATAGAAAAGGCTATTACCAACCTTATACGGGATAGGGTATTTGTATTGTCCTATCACGAAAGAAACAATAAGCATAGTACTATAAGCAGCTAAAGTTGCCCATGCAGCTCCCATATAGCCAATAGTTGGAATCAGTAGGTATAACATTGCAATGGTTATAAAGGCTCCCAAAACAGAAAAATACATACCGTATTGGGTTTTATCTGTGATTTTGTACCAGATGGAAAGGTTGTTGTAGATACCTAAAAATAAATTGGCAAGTACGATGACAGGAACGATTGACAAGGCAGTGTAAAACGAAGCGTCTCCAAGAAAGAGGGATGCAATAAGATCAATATAGACAATGATTCCTAATGTAAATAAAGCCCCAATGATAACAAACCATTTTAAGATGATAGCATAGGTTTTGGGAGCATTTTTTTGTGACGCTTGGTTGAAGAAAAAAGGTTCTGCTCCAAGACGAAACGCCATAACAAACAAAGACATTATAACTCCTATTTTGTAGGCTCCTGCATAGGCTCCCATTATGGATTTTCCCAACCAATTTTCTAAAAGTAGTTTGTCTAGGTTTTCATTGGTAGTATATGCAATACCAGCTACGAATATCGGCCACGAATATTTTCCCATTTTTAACAACAAACGTTTGCTAAAAGTAAATTGAATCTTAAAAATAATAGGTAAAACGCAAAGAAAGGTAATGGCACTTGCCAAAAGATTGGCACAAAAAATATAGCCTTCCTTAAAATTAGGGTTGTAATATGATGTATAAAGAGTACCCAACAATTTTTGTAAAAAATCAGAATTAGGAATCCACGCTAAAAAAAGCACATTGAAAAAAGCATAAACACCAATGTTCAAAACACGAAAAAGAGTATATTTTTTAGATTTTCCAACGACTCTCAAATACGCAAAAGGGATTACAATCAATGTATCTAATATGGAAATCCAAACCAGTACATCAAAATAGAAAGGATTAGAAAAACCTAAAAAATTTGAGATTTCTAGGTCAAAATAAAGCATGAAACTCAGCGATATTAATGAAGTTGTCACCAAGCTTATAAAGGCAGTGGAGACCACCTTGTCCTTTTCTTGTTCTTTACTAAAAAAACGAAAAAAAGCAGTTTCCATACCATAAGTTAAGACTACGTTGAAATAGGCTGCCCACACATAAAAAGAGGTATTGACACTGTATTCGCTAGTCGTTAGAGAGCTCGTATGTAATTTTACCAGTAGGACATTGATGGCTTTTGGTAATACTGCTGCGAACCCATAAATAAGAGTGTCTTTAAAGAATCGTTGTAATTGGCTCAATGCATAGGTTTTTAAGGGAATACAAATATAGGAATTCTAAGTTCAGAGATTCACAAATAATGAATATATAGAGATGGAATTAGTTATTCCCGTATTAATTCTTATTTTTGGCGCAACAAAAAGATAGAAACTTCCTATGAGTAATAGCTTAAAAATAGCTGTATTTGGAGGCGGTAGCTGGGCAACAGCTATCGTAAAAATGCTATGTGAAAATATAACAACTGTTGGTTGGTACATGCGTTCAGAAAGTGCAGCTACTTATATTAAAGAAAATAGCCACAATCCAAACTACTTGCCTTCCGCAGAGTTTGATGTCTCTCAGCTTTATATTTCAAATGATATCAACGAACTTATAGCTTATGCAGATGTTTTGATCTTTGCAATTCCTTCCGCGTTTTTCAATTCCGAATTATCTAAAGTTACAAGTTCATTGAAGGATAAAATTATTTTTTCTGCAATCAAGGGAATCGTACCCGAAACAGGACTTATAGTTGGAGAACACTTGCACAAAGAATTGGAAATACCTTTTGAAAATATAGGAGTAATTACAGGACCTTGTCATGCCGAAGAGGTGGCTATGGAACGCTTATCGTATTTGACCATAGCTTGTCAAGACGAATCCAAAGCTGTCATATTGAGTAATATGCTTAAAGGAGATTATATTCGCTGTAAAATATCCGATGACATTATCGGTACTGAGTACGCAGCGATGCTCAAGAATATTTATGCCATAGCTGCAGGTATTGCACATGGATTGGGGTATGGAGATAATTTTCAAGCTGTTCTGATGTCCAATGGTATTCGCGAGATGAAACGCTACATCAAGTGTATTCACAAGATGAAACGAAACATCAATAATTCAGCATATTTAGGAGATCTTTTGGTAACAGGTTATTCAACTTTCAGTCGCAACCGTATGTTTGGGAATATGTTGGGCAAAGGCTACACTGTAAAGGCTGCCATGATGGATATGAGCATGGTCGCAGAAGGTTATTATGCTTTAAAAAGTGCTTATGAAATCAATCAAAAGAACAAGGCTAGAACACCAATTATCGACTGTGTTTACAATATTGTCTATTTGAAGAGAAACCCTAAGTCAGAGTTTAAAGTTCTTTCCGATGTTTTGGATTAATCGAAAAAGGTCAAACAAGTTGGCATCGGACTATGAATTGAATATTTAAAAAGAACTTTACCATTTGTTTTATCTACTTTAAACACAGCAATCGAATTTGAAATTTTATTGGCAATTAGAAGGTAATTACCTGTTGGATCAAAGGTGAAATTTCTAGGACATTCACCATGCGTACTTGTGGATTGAATTTTTGTCAAAAGACCAGTGTTTATATCTCTTTTAAAAATAGCCAAGCTATTTTCGCCTCTGTTACTAGCATAGACGTATTTTTCATCTTTTGATAAATGAATGTCAGCAGCGGTATTTCTTTCATTGAATGTTGAAGCTAAGGTACTGATGTCTTGCTGTATTTTATATTTGTTTCTTTTTCTTTCAAGCACTGTAATGGAGCTAGCATACTCGTTTACCACATAGATAAAGCGACCATTTTTAGTTAATTCTAAATGTCTTGGCCCACTATTTTTCTTCATAGGAATACGTTGCTTACATTCGAATTTATCATTCTTGTAGGTGTAATAGGATACTGAGTTGATTCCCAAATCGGCTACAAAAAGAGCATCATTATTTAGTTTTGCAGCGTGTGTATGTGCTTTGGTTCTAGATTTGTTAAAATCTATAATTTGCGTGGCTTTTTTAAGTGCTCCTGAAGCGTCAGTAGGATGGATACTCAAAGTTCCTCCCTGGTAGTTGGATACGAAGAGTTGTTTAGTGTTTTTGTCATAAGCTAGGTGGCAAGGGCTTTTTCCGTTACTAGTCTGTTCAGACATTTTTATAAATGCTCCATTTTTACCAATCTTAAAAGCTGTAACGGCTCCACTTTGTTGTTTTTGATATTTATTCAACTTACTGATACTGTACAGTACTTTTTCAGTAGGATGGGCTAATAGAAAAGTTGGATTTTCGACATCATAGCTCAGTTTTTTGTTGGTGAGTATTCCTGTTTTACTGTCAAAAGAAAATTCATAGATACCTTTACTATCTGTTTTTGTATAGCTTCCAACATACAATGTTTTTGTTTGAGAAAAAGCAGAGTTTAGGGTTAATAAAAAGCAACTAAATAGAGTAAAAAAAAGGTGATAGATTCGCATGAGCTATTTTTAAATTCTCGATGTTTTTAGAATTGTTAAAATAGACAAATACTTTTTGAGTATACTAAAAAAACAGCAGGATTATTTGATTAATACTCCTTCTTTTTTTAACAAAGGAATCATTCGCAAAGTACCTTCTTTTACCGTTCCTTTTTTGAAGGTGTAGGTTTTGTCAAACATTTGATTACCTTCAAAAAAAGTGACCTCAAAACTATTATTTAGTCTCAAGACAGCCGGATTGATGTATTCTACTTTTGCATATGAATTTGGAGGAAGTGTATCGATTTTTTTTCTTAACACCGAAGTTTGAAGTTGTGTGGTTTCTTCATCTCCTTTGGAAACGATTAGGACCATTTCCAAAGGGACGTTTTTGTTGTTTATGATATAGGCATTCCAATCATCACATTGAAAGTCCTCGTTGTATTCTTTGACAATTGCCATAAATACATCACTTACTTCAGGGATATGTATGTCTTTTTTCATAAAATATTTTCTTCCTATTGGTGTCTTATAATACCGATTTAAATTGCTCTAAGAAACGAACATCGTTTTCGTAAAACATTCTAATATCTGGGATTTGGTACAAGAGCATTGCGATACGTTCAATACCCATTCCAAAGGCATACCCACTGTATTTTGTAGGATCTATATTGGCATTCTTCAAGACATTAGGGTCTACCATTCCACATCCCATAATTTCCAACCAACCAGTTCCTTTGGTAATTTTATAATCTGTTTCTGTTTCCAATCCCCAGTAGATATCAACTTCAGCACTAGGCTCTGTAAATGGGAAGTAAGATGGACGCAGTCTGATTTTTGATTTTCCAAACATCTCTTTTGTGAAGTAAAGTAATGTTTGCTTTAGGTCAGCAAATGAAACATCCGTATCAATATACAAACCTTCAATCTGGTGAAAGATGCAGTGTGCACGGGCAGAAATGTCCTCATTTCTAAACACACGCCCAGGAGAGAGTGTTCTGATTGGAGGTGTATTACTTTCCATATATCGAGTTTGTACAGATGAAGTATGTGTTCTCAATAGTAGGTCAGGATTTTTTTCAATAAAGAAAGTGTCTTGCATGTCTCTTGCTGGATGGTACTCCGGTAAGTTCAACGCTGTAAAGTTATGCCAGTCATCTTCTATTTCAGGTCCTTCAGATACGGTGAAACCAATTTTATCAAAGACCTCAATAATTCTATTTTTAACAATAGATATCGGGTGTCTCGCACCTAGCTTTATTGGATCAGCCGGTCTTGTTAGATCTCCGTATAAGTTTTCGTTAGAAGTACTGTCTTCCAAATTACTTTTAAGAGCTTCTACTTTTGAAGTAGCAGCAGTCCTCAATTGATTCAAGGCTTGACCAACGTCTTTCTTTAGATGATTTTCAACAGTTTTAAAATCATTAAAAAGTCCTTTTAAGATTCCTTTACTTCCAAGGAATTTTATTCTAAACTGCTCAATCTCTTCCGCTGTAGTTGCATGAAAACCTTCTACTTCACCACTGAGTTCTTTAACTTTATCTAACATAGTTATTCTTAATTAGGCTGCAAATTTAAAAAAAGAAAAAGACCTGAACTATTTTTTTGTATGAATAGTATATGCACCTATTGGAAAAGAAAACGTTCGTTTGATTTTCAAATTCAGAATAAACTTCTTTATCAAGTAACTCACGAAAGTTAAAATTGTTTGTTATGATTTAGTCAAAATACCATGCAAGCGCTTTTTTGGGCATTTTATGACTAAGATGCAAAACACAATACCTTTTTCTTTAAAGACCGACAAAAGTTAATTTTGGACTGTAAGAATTGAGAAGTAAAATCTTAGCATCTTTTGAGATGTTTGCAGAATCTAGTGTTTTGCTACTTCCAATAAGATTGACAATCGTTTTATCTATGTTTGATTATGGTCTGTTTTTGTAGCTAAATTTAAAAATATATAGATTTTGTAGAAGGGTACTGGTGATCAAAATAACAGGTTGTTTTTTCATTTAGTCAGTTTCTTTTTCGGTAAGGTGATTAAAGCTTCCGTTCAGTCAAAAAATTAATAGAACATAGTAATATAGCCATTGGTAATTTTCTTCAATTTTAATACTAAAACTTTTTTTGTAAAAGTTAATAGCTCTCCAAAAAA
>JBMZVD010000055.1:0-15005 GCA_049625305.1 Flavicella sp. | reverse complement strand
TCCTGGCTGTAAAGTGTACACATGCATAAAAACATAAAATACATATAGAATTGAGATCTCATAAAGTCTTTTTAAACAAATATAAGCTATAAAAATGGTTCCCCTTTTAAAATAATTTACAGAGCATAAGTATGACTCAAAAAAGTTCCGATATGTAGAACCGAACAAAAGGTATTCTAATTTGATATTTCAGAAAATAAAGAAACATTAAGTTTGTAAAAAAACTATCATGAATCAACGAATTACTGCAATTAACACTGGAATTGCACTTCTATTGATGGCAATTTTAGGTGGTTATTCCCTAGGTTTTGCCCTACCAAACTTTTATCCTTTAGACAATAGTTCTCAATACATTCAAAAAATAAAGGAAGCTTATGAACTATACCAAAACATGTTATACTGCATTGGCATCGTATTGATGTTAGATCTTGTTGTATCTTATACTACATATCTTTTCTTCAAAGCGACAAATAAAAAAATAGCTTTAATCAGTGGAGTATTAAGAGTAGTGTATACCGTTTTCTTTTTTATTGCTATACTTTACTTGATTAAAAACACATCTTTAGAAAATTTGACAAACGAACAAATACAAGTCAACTTCAAAACATTTTACGATATTTGGAATAGTGGACTCGTCTTATTTGGCATTCATGTTTTTCTTTTGGGAATATTGATGAGAGCAATAGGAATTATACCTTCTTATTTATGGTATACAACTCTTTTTGCTGGAGTGTGCTACACCCTGCTTCACTTGTTAAAACTGATTCCTAACTGTCAAGACATGGCAGATACATTGGTGCCATTTTTAGCGCTGCCTATGGCATTGGGAGAAATTGGTGTTGCCATTTGGTTGTTATTCAAAGGTGGAAAAAACCAAAAACAAGCTAATTAATACCAACGTTTTTTCTTTTTCTTAGAAGCGGCAGATTTTCGACCTGGACGGTTTTTACTTCCTTGTTTTTTATGAACTTCGGGTTTTGCTTTCGGGTCCAATGGATATGGATGATCTTCCTCCACAGTTATGTGCGTATTGGTCAGTTTTTGTATACTGGCCAAATAGGCCTTTTCATCTGCGGAACAGAAAGAATAAGAATAGCCTATCTCACCTGCCCTACCCGTTCTACCAATACGGTGTACATAGGTTTCTGGAACATTAGGCAAATCAAAATTAATAACAGCGTCTAGGTCTTTGATATCAATTCCTCTAGCAGCAACATCAGTAGCAATCAGAATATTTACCTCTCCACTTTTAAATTTGTTCATGGCAACTTGACGTTCAGACTGAGGTTTATCACCGTGAATACTGTCTGCTTTGTAGCCATTTTTCAAAAGGGTTTTTTCAAGTTTGGCAACACCAAACTTGGTACGTCTAAAGATGATGATATTTCCTTTGATAGTGTTGCGTAACAAATGTAAACACAATTCAATTTTTTTAGGTTTTGGAGTGTAATAGAGTAATTGTCCAACATTCTTGGCTACTGAAGAAGTAGGTGACACCTCGATATGTTCAGGTTCGTGTAACAATTCCTCTGCTAGTTGCACTACTTTGTGAGGCATGGTTGCAGAAAACAACAGGTTTTGTTTATCTTCTGGACACAAGCGTGCTATTTTTTTCACATCGTCTATAAAACCCATATCCAACATCAAATCCGCCTCGTCCAATACCAAGGTCTCTACAGCAGTCAAATTCAACAAGTCTTGTTTGTGCAAATCCAACAAGCGTCCTGGTGTGGCAATGAGAATGTCAACTCCCTTTTTGAGTATGTCCTTTTGAGGTTCTATTGAAGTCCCTCCAAAAATAACTGTTACACGAAGGTTTGTATAGGTCAAGTAAGACTTGAAATTATCAGCTATCTGTATGGCCAATTCACGCGTAGGACTTACCACTACAGCTCTAATTTTTTTTCCGGATTTAGCCGCATCTTGTTTTGGAAACAAGAGTTGTAAAATTGGTAAGGCAAAAGCAGCGGTCTTTCCTGTGCCTGTCTGTGCGGAGACAATAACATCTTTCCCTTCTAAAACAGCAGGAATAGCAAGTTGTTGCACCAAGGTAGGTGTTTCATAGCCTTTTTCAAAGATGGCTTTTAAAATAGGTTTGTTGATGTGTAAGTCTTTAAATTGCATCTTTTATATATTTTGAATAGTACTCCACGTTTTGTCATTACAAAACCGGGACTATTGATTCTATTTATTCGGCTTCGTAAGCCTTCATTTCATCATCATAAAACTGGGAAGCTTCTTCAATGTATTCGGCTACTAAAATAGACAATTCTTCTTCGTCACTTCCAATCAAATCATCCATCATTTCTATTTCATCATCTTTTAAATTAATAATAAAGCGTGGAAATTCAGTATGTATTACAAAGATATCCTCTTCGTTGGCTTTAGTATTGTCTCCTAATAAAAATTTTGGTAGTTGCATAGTGTGTTATGTATATTTATATGTATTATTCGTTTGATTCGACAACTTGTTTAGTGGAAAGAATCAAATTTTCAGATAATCTTCGAAAGCGAAGGTACAACAAAATTGCAGAGGCAGTCAATCCTACCAACAATCCAATCCAAACTCCCATGGAACCCAATTCTGTTTTTAAGCCTAAAAAATAGCATATTGGAAAACCGATTACCCAATAAGATATAAAAGTTGCCCACATTGGGTAAACTACATCTTGTAATCCTCGTAATGCACCAAGGAAAACAACTTGCATTCCATCTGATATTTGAAACAATCCAGCAATCACAAGTAGTGAAGAAGCTATTTCAATCACGGCTATATCTTCAATATAGGCATAGGGTAAAATATCTTTTAAGGCGATAAACCCTACTGCAAATATAAAGTCAATAATGAACATAAGTATGAAAACCGAAATAGCGATACGTTTTAAATCCGTATATTTTTTTAGCCCTTTTTGGTTTCCTACACGTACCGTTGCAGTTACACCCAAACCAATGGCAATCATAAAAGTCATGGTAGCCAAATTCAAACTAATTTGATTGGCTGCCTGCGCATTGGTACCTATGACACCTGACAAGATAATCGCTGTTCCAAATATTCCAATTTCAAATAACATCTGCAGCGCACTAGGATACCCCAAGTCAAATACTTTTTTTAATACTGTTTTTTTGATTTGAGAAAATTTAATCGGAGCGATGAATCTCGCAAATACCTTTTTGGTATGTATCATATACATAATAAATGCCAACATAAAAACGCGTGATATCAATGTTCCCCAGCCAGCTCCAATCAATTCCAATCTCGGAAATCCAAATTTTCCGTAGATCAAGACATAATTCAACGCAATGTTTATCAAATTTGCAATGATTGCCGCTTGCATCGCATCCTTGGTTTGTGACATTCCATCTGAAAACTGTTTGTAGGCTTGAAAAACCAAGAGCGGTATCATAGAAACACTAATAATATCAAAATAAGGCAACGCATAAGCAACTACTTCCTCAGGTTGACTCATATGAGACATCAAGGGCTTCATTAAAAACAAAACGAGACACAATACTATTCCTAATAGCGTAGACATCAAAATACCGTGTTGAAAATAGCTCTTACCATTTGCCACATTGTTCTCTGTATCTGCTTCAGCAATCAACGGTGTAATGGCAAGTGTAAATCCTATACCTGCACTAAAAGCAATAAAAGCCAAGCTATTGGCTAGTGATACCGCTGCCAATGGAGCAGGTCCCAACTCTCCCACCATTATATTGTCTGCAAATCCAACTAGGACATGCCCCAATTGTCCAAGCATTACAGGGTATGCCAAACGTAGGTTTTTTTTAAACTCAGAAGTATATTGGTATAAGTTCACAGTAGGGATCTTGTGTTAGATTTCTAATTTTTCCACAAAATTACTGTGATTTTTAGAGTATAAAAAAAATAAAACGCGATTTTTTGGTTAAAAATTAAAAAAACTCAATACATAGAAATCTAAAACGTATCATGTTATCATTGTAATAAGAGCTAGATTTTTATTTAATTAGCACCGTAAAAACGGACTGAAATGATTCCAAATTTGAGATTAGATTAGGTATAAGCGCTGTGCCATACTCCAAATAAAACTCCGAAAAATTGACGTTTCTTTCTTGCAATCCTTTTCTTGGAAACAAAGTATCTTGCAACAAAAGGATTCGTTCTACGTGGTCAGCATGTTTTTTCTTTTCCGCTTTTAATAGTCTTTTTTCAAGCATTGCCAGACCTTTTCGTTGCTTTTTTTCCTGAGCTGATAAAGCGCCTTTAAAGGAGATATCAGTTTTAGAAACAAGCGGATATAAATCAGCGAAAAGTTGGTCCAAAATCTGTTTTTGTTTAGAAAAATCAAGAGAAAGAGAAGAAATTTTTTTTACTTTTTCAGAGATAAGCGTATCTTGTTTTTTAAAGAGATCCTGAAAAGAAAGCTGTAATTTTGATACTTTTTTTGCTTGTTTTTCAGTCGCTAAAAGTACCGAATTCCTCAGTAACAATATTGGAAAAGGTACCTCACTTACTGTAAATAAGTTTTTGAGTTGTAACCAATATGCTAGTTCACCTCCTCCACCAACATAAGCCAAATTGGGAAGTACAATCTCTTGATACAAGGGGCGTAAAATAACATTGGGACTGAATCTTTCGGGATGCAATTCTAATTCGTGTAATATTTCCTCTTTAGAAAAAGAGAGAGTTGTGTTGTTAATCAGAAAACGATTGTTTTTGACTACAATACGCTCTCTAAGCTTATCCTTTATGTAAAACAGGTTGATATTTCTAGGAGTTACTTGCAGCTTGTAATGTTCAGAAAGGAATGTATTGGCTTCCGAAATGGCCTTGTGTGCAAATTGAGTTGTCAATTCTCTTGTAACTACAGGAGCAAAAGATGTTTTTAGCAAAGAGTCATCACCATCCAAAATTACCAAACCATAGTCAGCAAAAAGAGCATTGACCAAGTATCGAGTTGCTTCGGCTAGTGTCGCGTGTTCTAAATAGGCTTTTTTAAATAGGTTCTTTAGGGATACTGCATTTTCACTCGTACCTAATTCACGGGATAAAGCATCAAAAACTTCGTTCAAACCTTCAGTGGTATGTCTCCCTACAGGTCCCGATGCTGGAACTTCCCAAGACATTTTCTTGCCGTGTACAAAAAAATGATTGATTTCCTCAAAATCATGGTCTTCTGTTGCCATCCAATACACGGGAACAAAATCAAAAGTAGGATGGGCATCTTTCAATGCTTTACAGGTATTTATGGTAGTGACTATTTTGTATAAAAAATAAAGTGGCCCTGTAAAAATATTTAATTGATGTCCCGTTACTACAGTAAAAGTATTCACTTCAGACAATGCATTGATATGTAAACGTGTCTTCTCACTTACAATAGTATCACTGTACTGAGCTTCCAAAGAAGTGACCAATGCCTGACGCTGCTTCAGTGTAAATCTAGCTGTTTTCATCGCTATTTGCGATGCTACGTTATCTATAGACGCAGAGTTTCCATAGAGGTGTGAAACTTTAGGATCACTTGAAATATAAGCGCTGATTAACTCAGAAAAATAACCAGTTTCAACAATAGGAATATCAGTCTTGTGCATGTATTTTGAATGGCTTTAACAATCAGTCGTAAAAATAATTAAAACTGACAATTTGATTGTAAAAATACAACAAAGTCCGTTAAAAAGAGTCCACAACAAACACTAATGAAATCATGAATATAAAAAGCTAGTCTTATTTTTGAGTCATATTGAAAAAGGAATCTACAAACTCGAATTTATTAAATACTTGCAAGTCTTCTATACCCTCACCAACACCAATATATTTCACTGGAATTTTGAATTGATCTGAAATTCCAATTACAACTCCACCTTTGGCTGTTCCGTCTAATTTAGTAACCGCTAGAGCACTCACTTCAGTAGCTAGTGTAAATTGTTTTGCCTGTTCAAAAGCATTTTGTCCTGTAGAACCATCTAGTACAAGCAGTACTTCATTGGGTGCATCAGGCACTACTTTTTGCATTACTTTTTTAATTTTAGACAATTCGTTCATCAAATTAATTTTGTTGTGCAAACGTCCAGCAGTATCAATAATTACAACATCCGCATCTTGTGCGACAGCCGATGTAAGCGTATCAAAAGCGACAGAAGCAGGATCTGAACCCATTTCTTGATGTACAATAGGAACACCAACACGTTCTGCCCATACCTTCAATTGATCAATAGCAGCCGCTCTAAAGGTATCGGCTGCACCCAGTACAACTTTGTGCCCTTTTTTATGAAATTGAGAAGCCAATTTACCTATAGTAGTTGTTTTACCAACACCATTGACACCAACCACCATTATAACATGTGGCTTATTTTTACTTGGAATTTCAAAGTCAACAGCATCTCCAAGGTTGGTCTCTGATAAAAGTCCCGCAATTTCCTCTCTGAGTATTGCATTTAAAGCATCTGTACCTACATATTTTTCTTTTGCCACACGTTTTTCAATTCGGTCGATAATCTTTAATGTTGTATCCACTCCCACATCAGAAGAAATCAATACATCTTCTAAATCATCCAAAACTTCAGCATCAACCGAAGATTTACCAGCAACAGCTGTAGTCAATTTTTCAAAGAAGCTCGATTTAGTCTTTTCAAGACCTTTGTCCAAACTCTCTTTTTTTTCTTTGGCGAAAATTTTTTTAAAAAAACTCATAATAAAGTATAAAACGAAAAGGATCTATTACCTAAGGTACGTTAAAAATAAGGATTGTATGTCAAATAAATAAAATGAGACAAAAGCGTTCCATCACAAATCTAAAATAGTAATTTCTTAGAAAAAAACACTACTATAAAAAAAAAGCTACTTTCTTTGTTGAAAGTAGCTTTTTAATCTATGAAGTATGTCTTACTTTTTGTTTAAAAAGTCGTTTACTTTAGATGGGTCCATAATCGCTTCAACGAAAGTGTAAGCTCCTGTCTTAGGAGATTTTACCATTCGGATAGCTTTTGACAATCTCTTTGATCCTGTCTGTAACGTTGCTACTGATTTCTTTGCCATGTCTTTCCTTATTTAATTTCTTTGTGAACAGTCATTTTCTTCAAGATAGGGTTGAATTTTTTCAACTCCATTCTATCCGGTGTATTCTTTTTATTCTTAGTCGTAATGTATCTAGAAGTTCCTGGTTTACCGGAAGCTTTGTGCTCTGTACATTCTAAAATAACTTGGATTCTATTCCCTTTTTTTGCCATCTCTATATATATTTAATAGGTAAAAGTCTTACTTGATAAAACCTTTTTCTCTAGCTTCTTTTAAAACAGCAGAGATACCATTTTTGTTGATATTTTTTAATGCAGAAGTAGACACTTTAAGTTTGATCCACTTGTCTTCCTCTGGGATATAAAAACGCTTTGTAATTAAGTTAGCGTCAAATTTTCTTTTTGTTCTATTCAAAGCGTGAGAAACATTGTTTCCAACCATTGCTTTTTTACCTGTTAGTTCACAAACTCTAGACATCTTTATACTCTTTTATAATTTTATTTCTAAACGAAGTGCAAATTAACGATTATTTCTAGTTTCCACCAACTATTTTTGATAGTTTTTTAATATTTCTTTTCTAAGCATCTCAAACGCCTTATTTACAGTACGTTCTAAAACCTTTGTCCTAGGGGTGCCAAAGTTGAATTCTTTAGAGATTATACCATTCGGAGAAGCAATTGCTATACAAACGACTCCAACCGTCTTGTCAGTGATATCTTTTGTCGGACCAGCATTCCCAGTTGTTGCAATACTAAAATCTGACATTAATTTTTTTTGAACACCCATTGCCATTGCTTCTGCTACTTCACAACTTACCACTGAGTGTTTGTCAATCAAACTTTGGCAAACTCCTAATTGTTCCCTTTTTATCGATTCAGAATAAGCAACAACTCCTCCTTTGAAAAATTGAGAGGCTCCTGCATTTGCAACCAATGCACTTGAGAGCAATCCTCCTGTACAACTTTCAGCAAGCGCTAAAGTTGCATGATGTTCCTTTAACATAGAGGCTACTTGAACTTCTACACTCTCTGATGCCTCAAAACCTACTATTAAATCACCTAAAATTTCCTGCAAACTAGATACAGCATTCTTAATCTTATCTTCTAATAGTTCTTTGTCTTTCCCTATTGCAGTAATTCTCAAGCGCAATTTTCCGGGAGCAGGTAAATAGGCAAACTTGAGTTCATCTGCCAAAGATTCCTCCCATGACTCTAGCATCTCAGCAACAGCACTTTCACCTTTCCCATATGTAATCAATGTTTGGTGCAATATAAAGGGTAGGTCAAAGGTGTCTTTTAAAATTGGCAAAACGCTTTCTGTCATCAATCCTTTCATCTCGTAGGGAACACCAGGCATGGAAAAAAACAAAGTTGAATTCTCTTTAAAAAACATACCGGGAGCTGTACCTAATTTATTTTCCAATACAGTACAGCGACTCGGAACCATCCCTTGTAAACGATTCAATTCAGAAAAGGGAATACCTCGTTTGTCAAACATACTCTTTACATGAGCCACTACCCCTTCATTCAATATCAAATGATCCTCAAAGTATGTAGCCAAAGTGTGTTTGGTGATATCATCTTTTGTGGGCCCCAGTCCACCTGTTATCAAAACAATATCTACTCGAGTTTCCGCCTCCTTCAAAGCTTTTAATATATGCTCTTTGTCGTCTTGTATGGAAGTAACTTGGTACACAGAAACACCAATTTTATTCAACTGCTGCCC
Organism: Flavicella sp.; assembly: GCA_049625305.1. GTDB lineage: Bacteria > Bacteroidota > Bacteroidia > Flavobacteriales > Flavobacteriaceae > Flavicella. The sequence goes on along the minus strand of JBMZVD010000055.1, from coordinate 6,286 downwards.
CATCCACTGAGAATTTGTATCTACTATTTGTCCTATGAGGATTTCATCCCCTATCGTTATAATTTCTGCCTTCAAATGTTTGCTTTTTTGAATTCAGCAAAGATAAAAAGTTATTACTGCAATAAAGCGCAATCAATAAAAACTTCTATCATGTAATTCCTATCTTTTTTTTAAATGTTTTTGATTTCCTGTTAATAATATGTTAAATACAGTACTTTGTTTTACATAGTACTGTAATAAATATATATTTGTAATGTTATTAATCTAAAAAACAAAAACATGTTCTTACAAAAAACACTCTTAATCGCCCTTTCAATTGTTACTCTGAACTTCACAGCATATGCTCAAGAAAGTTTGAACAACAAACCAATCAATACTGAAAAGATATACCAGATGGCCCTACTCCACTTGAAACCAAAAGCATCAAAAGAATTTAAGAAAAAAGGTATTTCTCTTATGAAAGAAGCAGGAGAAAATGGACATCTTAAAGCACAAATTACGTTAACTAGAGCCTACAAAAGAGGATATATGGTAGAAAAAAACGATCGAAAAGCTTTTATATGGGCAAGCAAAGCAGCAGCCCAAGATAATGCTGAAGCCAAAACATATTTGGGAGAAATGTACCTGAAGGGAATAGGGACTCAAAAAGACAAGAAAAAAGGAACTAGACTTCTAATAGAAGCTAAAAATCAAGGTTTCGCTAAAGCAAAAGAGAAATTAGATGCTTTAGAAGTTTAGGATTCTGTTTAAATACATTTTTTCGAAATAAATAACTCCTGCCAAAAAGCAGGAGTTATTTATTTTATTTTTACCTCAAAAGCTGTTTCACCTTGAAGCTTACCAAGAAGTCTATCATTAGAAATCACTGGACCAACACCTGCAGGAGTACCGGTAAAGATAACATCTCCTTTTTTTAAGGTCATAAACTGAGATACATAGGCTATCAGTTCATCGATAGACCACAACATATTTTCTGTATTTCCATCTTGGACCAATACTTCATTTTTATGCAATGTAAATGGTAATTTCTGTAAATTTTCAAAATTTGATTTTGGAAAAAAAGTTCCAATTACCGCCGAGCCATCAAAAGCTTTTGCTTTTTCCCATGGCAACCCTTTTACTTTACAGTCTGCTTGTAGGTCTCTTGCCGTAAAATCAATACCAAGACCAATTTCATCGTAGTATTTGTGAGCAAATTTAGTATCTATAAACTTTCCTACTTTATTAATTTTAACCAAAACCTCCACCTCATAATGAACGTCATCAGAAAAGGGAGGGATAAAAAAAGGCATCTTTTTAGGGAGAATTGCTGAATCTGGTTTTAAAAAAAACACAGGTGACTCAGGGCGCTTATTTTTTAATTCTTCAATATGCTTGGCATAATTTCTTCCAATACAAATAATTTTCATCTGAATGATTTTTAGTGTAAAACTATTTATTCACAAGTTTCAGGAAACACAATCGCTTTATTCGCATCGACAATAATTTGATTGTTCAGATGAAAACTAACAGCTTTTGCAAGCACCATTGTCTCAATATCAGCTCCAATAGCCTTCAATGAGGTAGGTGTACTTTCGTGCGTCACTCTTTCAACACCCTGTTCGATAATAGGACCTTCATCCAGGTCTTCTGTCGCATAGTGCGCGGTAGCTCCAATCAATTTCACCCCTCTTTCATAGGCTCGTTTGTATGGATTTGCTCCTTGAAAAGCTGGTAAAAAGGAATGGTGAATGTTAATAATGCGTTCGTTGTAGTGTAGTATGAACTCTGACGATAAAATCTGCATATAACGGGCCATGACGATTAAATCTATGTTATGGCTGTCAAACAATTCAATCAAATCGGCTTCTTGTTGTTGCTTGTTCCCATTAACAATTGGCTTGTAATAAAAAGGAATACCAAACATTTCTGCGATCGGCGCCAACTTTTCATGATTGGAAACTACCATTTCTACTTTGCAATTTAACTTTCCTTCTCTGTGGCGATGTAACAAATCATACAAGTTATGTGTTGTATGAGATACCAATATGGCTACTTTTTGTTTTTTCCTTCCATAATCTACCTTCCAAGCAATTTGGAATTCTTCTGCCATTTTTGAAAAATTAGCTTCTAATTCCGATTTACTCACCAACACGGAAGTATCTGACTCAAGACGTATTCTCATAAAAAAACGTTTTTCAATAACGTTTGTGTATTGTTGAGAACTCACAATATTGAAGCCATTGTTGTAAAAAAATTGTGTCAATTTTGCAATAATCCCCTTTTGATCAGGACACTTTATTAAAAAAGTTACTATTTGTGGTTTCATTTTATGTTAAATCTATTTAAACGATGTATTTTTTATCGAAATTAGGCTTTCTCTTTTCAAGAAAAGCATTTCTTCCCTCTTTTGCTTCGTCAGTCATGTAGGCCAAACGAGTTGCTTCTCCCGCAAAAACTTGTTGTCCAACCATACCGTCATCAGTTAGGTTCATTGCAAATTTCAACATTTTGATGGATGTTGGAGATTTTTCAAGTATTTCTAGCGCCCATTCATAAGCCGTATCTTCCAATTCTGCATGTGGTATAACAGCATTTACCATGCCCATTTCGAAGGCCTCTTGCGCTGAATAATTTCTCCCCAAAAAGAAAATCTCTCTCGCTTTTTTCTGTCCTACCATCTTTGCCAAATACGCAGAACCATAACCTCCGTCAAAACTAGTGACATCTGCATCAGTTTGTTTGAATATAGCATGTTCTTTACTGGCCAAAGTCAGATCACATACGACGTGCAAACTGTGTCCGCCACCAACGGCCCATCCAGGAACAACTGCAATAACCACTTTTGGCATAAAACGAATCAGGCGTTGTACTTCCAATATATTTAAACGATGCATACCATCGTCTCCAACATATCCTTGATGTCCGCGCGCTTTTTGATCTCCTCCTGAACAAAAAGAATAAACACCATCTTTTGAAGAAGGACCTTCTGCAGACAATAATACAACTCCTATTGATGTGTCCTCTTGCGCATCGTAAAAAGCATCGTATAGTTCTGAGGTGGTTCTTGGTCTAAATGCATTGCGCACGTCAGGTCTATTAAATGCTATTCTTGCGACATTTCCTGATTTGGCATATGTAATATCCGTGTAAGCTTCTCCTAGATGGTTTGAAGGTTTTACTGCCTTCCAATTCGCTTTATTCATAATTTAAAATTTTGTGGATGTAAATATATAAAATAGCTTGCAAGCACTCACTACATTTTTAAAAAACAACATACAATGAAAAAACATATTGGAATACCTTATCAATAGAAGCTTATTACTAGATAAAAACAATCCAAATATTTCAGTTTCTAAAAATTATTGTAATTTCGAACTTTAAACAACGCCTGTTATGAAAAAACACTGTTATTTAATACTTCTATTACTCATACCTCTTTTATCAAAAGCACAAGAATACCAAACAAAAGATATACTATCCACTTTTTTAGAAGAACTCAAAGAGTTTAAAGTTTTTGTGCCAAAAAATTATAGTTTTTCAAAAAACAACTATCCGTTGTCTATCGTTTTAGATGCTGATGAATTGTTTGATTCTTATGTGTCAACTGCAAAACTCTATGCTAGCAAAGGGCAAGCTCCTTCACAAATTATTGTCGGTATTTCTCAAGACCTCCCCTCATTAAAAGAAAGAGACTACGGTTACGAATTTACCAATAGCTATCCGACTGAAAGTAGTGTCAATACACTTGGTTTTATCAAACAGGAACTTGTTCCTTACATGGAAAAAAACTTTCGTATATCTAGTTTTAAAACAATCGTAGGTATAGGAATTACAGCTAATTTTAGCAATTATTTTTTGATGGATGAAGTTCCGACATTTCAGAGTTATATAAATATCAATCCGAGCTATGCTCCTGATTTATACAAGTACATAAAGGAATTTGCGGCTGCTATATCTGAAGATGAGGTTTATTATTACATAGGACATGGGAATAATTTGACAGAAAAAGAAAGTAAACTCATAAACTCTATTGACAAACAACTGATGGGGATTGACTCTACTTACTTCCACTACAATTATGAAAAATTCCCTAAAAGTAGAAACTTTGTAAGTATTCCTCAGGGGTTGGCAAGTGCACAAGCCTTTACTTTTGAAAACTTTTCTCCTGTTTCCAAAGAAGAATTCAATAAAAACATCGCTTTTTTATCTCCAAAAGCTGCTATGGAATACTTGATTTACAAATACGAGAACATTGAATACTTATACGGCCAAAAAACACCCATACGTATCGACGATTTTATCGCAGTTGAAAACATTATTATGGATAAAGAAAATGGAGACTATTTAAAAGAGTTTGGAGAATTGGCACTTGAGAAACATCCTAAAGACGCGTTGGGCAACTATTACATTGGGAAATTTTACGAGGACATGAACGATTTAAAACTCGCCTTAAAACAATATAAGATTGGATACTCTAAAATCCCTAGAAATGCGAAAAATTCGGAAGCTTTTTACAAAAACATAGAACGTATTATCGCTTTGAAAGCAGATGCAAACAATAAAATTTCTGAAGAATACGAAGATGATTTCGACATGGATGCAGAAGACAACTATGACGAAAACTCTGAAGATGACTACGATATGGAAAATGACGAAGATTCATCTGAAGATAGCGATGAAGATTATGACATAGAAACTGATGAAGAACCAGAAAACGACTACGATTCAAATATTAATTCAGCAGAAGAATCTAACAATGATTATGAGTAATACTTAAATAGGTTAAATCTGTATTTCACTATCAGCCGTTGGAGTAAATAAAACTATTCCTCTTTTAGTTGTAGCGCATTTTTATAGACTATCTGAGCTGTTTTATCTGAAGCTCCTTTACCACCTAATACATTTATAAGCTCATGGTAATCCTCAGATAATTGTCTCCTATAAGATACATCTAGTATTTTGTCCATTTCATAAGCAAGACTTTCAGGCTCCAAGTCGTCTTGAATCAGCTCTTTAACCACCTCCCTATCAAGAACTAAGTTTACTAGAGAAATATACTTTAAATCCACCAATCTTTTCCCTACTTGATAAGTCAACCAACTAGTTTTATAACAAACCACTTCGGGAACTTTAAAAAGAGCAGTCTCTAGAGTAGCGGTCCCTGAAGTTACCAATGCAGCATGAGCATTGGCTAACAAATCATATGTTTGATTTGTAACAAAGGCTACATTTTCCGCTTTTATGAATTGTTGGTAAAAAGAAAAGTCATGTGTAGGTGCTCCAGCAATAACAAATTGATAATCTTGGTAACGCTTCACCATAGATAACATGACTCCTAACATTTTTGTAATTTCTTGTTTTCTACTACCAGGCAACAAAGCTATGATGGGTGCATCCGACAAGTTATTATTTGCTCTAAAAATAGCAGATGAAAGGGTATTTGTTTGTTCAATGGCATCAATTAATGGATTTCCAACGAAATGAACGGCATACTTGTGTTTGTCTTCATAAAATGGCTTTTCAAAAGGAAAAATAACATACATATGATCAACAAAGCGTTTTATCTTATAGATGCGATTCTCTTTCCAAGCCCATATTTTAGGGGATATATAATAGTGTACTTGAATACCATTTTTCTTTGCAAATTCAGCAATTCGCATATTAAACCCTGGATAATCGACCAAAATCAAGGCATCTGGTTTGTAGGCCAAAACATCGGATTTACAAAAAGAGAGATTGCTAAAAATAGTCCTAATGTTCTTCAAAACTTCCAGCAAGCCCATAAATGCCAATGATTTATAATGTTTTACCATAACACCTCCTTGTGCCAACATCAAATCGCCACCCCAAAAACGAAAAGTAGCTTGTGTGTCTACTTCTTTAAGGGATCTCATTAAATTTGAAGCGTGTAAATCGCCCGAGGCCTCTCCAGCAATAATATAATATCTCATAGGACTATAATCTTTGGTTTCAAACTGACTTTGATCAACTCCAACCTATTACTTTAAAAATTTCAATACCAGAGTAGCAAAAGCAATCAGCATAGTTGCCAACAAAATACCTTTAGCTCTATGCTCTTGATTTTTTTTCAAAAACACAAAAAAAACAAACAAATTTGGCAAGGCAGCAAGTGTTAACATCTCTCCATACAAACTCATTCTTGAAATCATTTCAAAAGCCCGCTCATATGACATCTTTGAAACCAATTCTATATAAAGAACCAAACCTGATATCGTTGCGAATATGGCTACAAAAAAACCAATTAATACTTCCTTTATCTGCTTATTCATCGTTTAAATTCCAA
>JBMZVD010000054.1:0-15407 GCA_049625305.1 Flavicella sp. | reverse complement strand
ATCATGAACCGAGGCAATTGTATTGGAAACAAAACCTCCAAAACCTGGAACAATGACACATTCATATCTATATAATAAGTCGTTTATGTATTTTGATAGCTGCATACTAACAAATATATAAGATTTAACTATTTCGTTTGTGAAGTTCTAAATTAGTTATCAACAAATAAATTGTAATTTGATTTTCAAATTGTTAGGCTTTGAATAAAGAAGAATTACTATGCGCTCTAGCGCTTCAAAAGTTGAAAGGTGTAGGAAATATTACTGCTAAAAAGTTAATTCAGACTTATGGGAGTGCTAAAAATGTTTTTTCAAAAGTAAAGTTACCCATTAGAAATTCGGATGATATTTCTTTTTCTTTAGCGCAAAAAATTACAAATGCAAACACTTTTCATGAAGCAGAAAAAGAATTAGAGATTTTAGAAAAACAACAGATTACTGCTTTGTATTATAAAGATAGAAGCTATCCTGAATCATTAAAAAATTGCGCTGACGGCCCCATTGTTTTATTTTCAGACGGTGATTTTCAGATGGAATATTCTCGTTGTATTAGTATAGTTGGGACTCGAAATATGACAAATTATGGAAAGGGAGTTTGTGAAAATCTTATAGCAAATTTAGCAGCTTACAATCCGATAATTGTATCTGGTTTTGCTTATGGTGTGGATATGTGTGCGCATCTTTCAGCCATTGATAATGATTTGCAAACTATTGGGGTTTTTGCTCATGGATTTGGACATTTATACCCTAAAGATTTTCAATCAAAAAAACACTTGTTCTATAAAAAAGGAGGATTCTTGACAGAATTTTGGCATGACCAGGCTCCGATTAGAGAGTATTTTTTACAACGCAATCGAATTGTTGCAGGTTTATCACAAGCGACAATAGTAATTGAATCAGCACTAAAAGGAGGTGCGTTGATAACAGCGGCTTTTGCTAATTCGTACCAGAGAGAAGTGTGCGCTATTCCGGGAAACACTAATGCCAGGTACAGTCAAGGTTGCAATGCTTTGATACGAGATAACAAGGCTGCTTTGATTGCCAATGCTGAAGATTTAGTTGCTTATTTGGGATGGAATACAAAGGTTTCTTCAAATGTTTCGCAACAACCTAACTTGTTTTTAGAGTTAAATGAAGAAGAGCAAGTAGTGTATAACTATATAAAAGTAAAAGAGCAAGCACAGTTAGACGCTATTGCTTTGGGCTGTAAATTACCCATTCACAAATTAGCAGCTCTTCTGATTGCTCTTGAAATCAAGGGATGTATTCAAAAATTACCCGGAAAATCTTTTCGACTTATCTAGGAAATAAATTTCTTAGATAGTCGTTTTCAAACATACCGTTAGGATCAAACTCTTTTTTGCTGTCTGCAAATCGTTTCCATTCAGGATAGATTGAAACTAGTCCTGAAGGTTTGTAAAAGTGTTTTTTAGCCCAGTGAGGTCTTCCTTCGTATTTAGCAAAAATATTGTGAACCCCCTCGTAATAGTCGTCATGAGGGATATTCTTTCCAAAAGGTTTGTAAGAGATAATACCTATATAACAGGTTTCTCTTCCGAACCCCATACTTAACAAAGCATCATTTTTTGGAGCAAAGCGAACTTCAATAGGCATGTGAACGTTGTAATTCTTACTTTCAATAAGGGTTTTAATCTCTTCCATCACAGCGGGAGTATGTTCTATGGGAATTCCATATTCCATAACGGACTGTTTAACATGGATGGGAATGGTAAACATACTGTGAGAGGTGCCAATACGAACGTTTTTGCTTTCCAACAACCATTTAGACATCAAACGGTTCAAAACTTTGACTTTTTTAGGTATAAAAGAAGTAATCCAAAGGCCAATTTCATGAAATACATTTCCAAGAAATATGTCGTAAAACCAATCATTGAATTTCGATGTTGCACTGACAGTTTTGTCTGTTTTTTGAGCTTCCCAATATTGTACATTTTCTGTGTGAGGAACCCACCAAAAGCGCATGTAATCTGCTTTATGAACCAAATCCATACTTTTTAACATGGTTTTAAAACTCATAGGACGTGTTTTGACCTCTAAATTGAACTTAGGCACCGCTTTGATGGTTACAGAACTTATGATACCAAAAGCTCCCAATCCAACTCGTATTGTATTGAAGAGTTCTGTATTTTTTGTTTTCGAAACTTCTATAAGTGCTCCGTTTGCATTGATGAGTTCAATGCATTCTACTTGCTGGTCAACTGCACCAAATAACAATCCTGAACCGTGAGTACCGGTACTAATAGCTCCAGATATGGATTGAGAATCAATAGTACCCAGATTGGACATTGCAGCTTTTTTACGATCCAAAAAATGAGAAATTTCTCGAAGTGAAATACCTGCCTGTACTTTTAGCATCATGGTGTTGGCATCAAACGAAATTACTTGGTTGTAATTTTTTAAAGAAACAAGCACACCAGAATGTGTCTCTCCAATGGTAGCACAAGAATGACCATCACCAATCACTTTTATTTTGGATTGTCTCTCTTTTGCTTGTTCAACCAATGCAATGAGTTCTGCTTCTGAACTAGGATAAGCGATACTATCGGGGTACGAACTAAATGATTTTGACCAGTTTGTCCATTTCATGTTGCTAAATTTTGAAATTGCTGCGCAAAAATAAGTCTAATATGCGAGAACATTTGTTAAATAAAAAACATTTTTTGTTAAACACTTTGGAAATACATTCAAAACTTAAAAAAACACAAATGAGTACCTAAGTCTCGTCTCTCGTATAGTAACTTTCAACAAAAACAGTTGACAAAATAACAAGTCCACCAATTAGGATATGAAAGTTAGGCATTTCATTTAAAAAGACAAAACCCATCACAATTCCATAAACCGGTTGTGCACTTGAAATGATACTAGCGGTTGAAATATTAAAGTTTCTAAAACTCTTTATAAAAAGGTTGTGACCAATGGCGGTTGCAAAAATACTCAGTCCAATCAAATAAGGTAAAAAGTTCCAGGTGTTTGCTGTGTTGTATACCCATAAAAAAGGACCAAAACCAATAGCCAATCCCAAAAACTGATAAAACATCAGGACAGGGGTTTCGTATTTTTGGCTGTTCTTTTTCATGGTTAGATTTCTGAAAGCAAAAAAGAAAGCAGACATTACTCCTAAGAGCACTCCTTTGGTGTTTTTGTCTGAGAAATCAATTTCTGGTGCCATCAAATAGAGTCCTACCAAAACAATGAGTGCTAGTAACAAATGTCTTTTGTTGAATTTTGTTTTAAAATACAAAGGTTCTAGCAATGCTGTCAGTACAGGAAAGGTGTACAGTGACAACATGCCTATGGCAACAGAAGAAACTTGTAGTGCATAAAAGTAGGTATACCAATGCAGTCCAAAAAAAATAGTTGAAATGAACAATAGCCAACGATCCTTACCTTTTTCTATCTGGAATTGTTTTTTTTGGTACACTACAAATCCACCCAATAGAAACAATGCTATAAAGCCTCTCCAAAAAGCAATTTGAGTAGGATCTAATTCAATAAAACGAACCAATACCCCTGCGCTACTGATTAGTAATATGGACAGGTTGAGTTCTAAAAGATTTTTTAAGGGGTTCTTAGCCATTTGTTTTAATTGATTGAAGTGTTTGCAAGGCTTTTTTAACACTGTCTATACGGATAAAAGTAATCAATAAACGAAGCCCGTTTTTCGTTTCTTTTTCTTTTATAACACACATTTTCGAATGTTGCTGTACATGCTGTAATACAGCTGTAAAGATAGGTGTCTGATAATAATCACTCTGTTGGTCTGACACAAAATAACCAATCATTCTTTTTTTCTTAAGGACAATTTTTTCAATACCAAGGTGTTTGGCTATCCATTTGATTCGAACACTATCTAGTAAGTCTTCAACTTGACTAGGAATATTTCCAAAACGGTCTTTGAGCATCTTTTCAAAGTTTTCAAGTCCTGCTTCATCCTTAATTTCTCCCAACTCTTTGTATAGGTTCAGGCGTTCGGAAACCACATTTATGTAATCATCGGGTAAAAGAATTTCAAAATCAGTATCAATCTGAATGTCTTTGACATAGTTTTTTTCTTTGCTTCCTTCTTTTTCCTCGTACAAGCCTTTGAATTCGTTTTCTTTGAGTTCTTCAATGGCTTCTTTTAGAATCTTTTGATAGGTTTCAAAACCGATATCATTCATAAATCCACTTTGTTCTCCTCCTAATAGGTCTCCAGCACCTCGAATTTCTAAATCTTTCATAGCGATATTGATTCCAGATCCTAAATCTGAAAAGAGTTCCAATGCTTCGATCCTCTTTCGAGCATCTTCGGTCATCATATGGTAAGGTGGTGTGATAAAATAACAAAATGCTTTTTTGTTGGAACGTCCTACACGACCTCGCATTTGATGTAGGTCTGACAAACCAAAATTGTTGGCATTGTTGATGAAAATTGTATTGGCGTTAGGAACATCCAATCCACTTTCAATGATGGTAGTAGCTACCAATACATCAAAGTCTCCTCTCATAAATGAGAGCATGAGTTCTTCCAATTTTTTCCCTTCCATCTGTCCATGACCAACCCCAATTTTGGCATTTGGCAACAAGCGTTGTAGCATGCCTGCAACCTCTTTGATATTTTCAACACGGTTGTGGATAAAGAATACCTGTCCTCCCCTTGAAATCTCGTAGCCTACAGCATCTCGAATGGTTTCTTCACTAAAACGAATCACATTGGTTTCTATCGGGTGTCGGTTTGGTGGAGGGGTTGTGATGACTGATAAGTCACGCGCAGCCATCAATGAAAATTGAAGTGTTCTTGGAATTGGAGTAGCTGTAAGTGTTAGTGTATCGACATTTTCTTTAATTGTCTTTAATTTGTCTTTGACCCCTACACCAAATTTTTGTTCTTCATCAATTATCAATAGGCCTAAATCTTTGAAAGCAACTTTTTTATTGACTAATTGGTGGGTACCAATGACAATGTCAATTTTTCCATCTTTGACATCTTCGATGACTTGATTACGTTGTTTTGTCGTTCGAAAACGATTCAAGTAATCAATCGTTATTGGGAAGTCTTTTAGTCGCTCACTAAAGGTCTTAAAATGTTGAAAAGCAAGAATAGTAGTAGGAACTAAAATCGCAACTTGTTTTCCATTGTCAGCAGCTTTAAATGCAGCTCGAATAGCGACTTCAGTCTTACCAAAGCCAACGTCTCCACAAACCAATCGATCCATAGGTTGTGGTCCCTCCATATCCTTTTTGACATCCTGGGTCGCTGTAAATTGGTCTGGAGTATCTTCGTACATAAAACTAGCTTCAAGCTCGTGTTGCAAATAACTGTCTGGACTGTATTGAAATCCTTTTTCTAGTTTTCTTTTAGCGTATAAGTTGATGAGGTTAAAGGCAATTTCTTTGACCTTTGTTTTGGTTTTTTGCTTGAGTTTTTTCCAAGTATTTGATCCTAGTTTGTATACTTTGGGTGGTTTTCCATCTTTACCATTGAATTTTGATATTTTATGAAGAGAGTGGATGCTGATATATAAAATATCACGGTCACCGTAAATCAGTTTTATAGCTTCTTGTTTATTGCCTTCAACATCTATTTTTTGTAATCCTCCAAATTTCCCAACTCCGTGATCCATATGGGTTACAAAATCTCCTATTTCTAAACTAGTCAGTTCTTTCAAACTGATATTTTGCTTTTTAGAGCGGTTGTTTTTGAGATGGAACTTGTGATAGCGTTCAAAAATTTGATGATCACTATAACAAGCAATTTTGGCTTCTTTGTCAATAAAACCTTGATGAATTGGAAATACAACCGTTTGAAATTCAATGGATTCTCCTTTGAGGTTGTCCTCGAAATTTGAAAGAATATCGTAAAAGCGTTGGGTTTGTTTTTCATTGGTACAACACAAGTAATTTGTGATGCCGTTTTTAGTGTTTTTTAATAAATCTGCAACCAGTAAGTCAAATTGTTTATTAAATACTGGTTGAGGATTGGTGTCAAATTTATAAGATAGCTCAGACTCAATCAGCTTGTTGCTATTTACTATAGAAACCCTTGAGAATACATTTAATTCCTTTTTCAGGTTTTCACCATTGATAAATAGTTCTTCAGGCCTTGCTTGTTTTACGGTGCTAGAGAGTTCTGAAAAGGCGGTTTTTGATTTTTCAAACAACTGATCTAATTTTCCAAAGGCTAACTCAGTATTTTTGGTAAAAACAATTGTATTTTTTGAGATGTATTTTAAGAAGCTTTCGCGATTTTCTTTCAATAATTTATTTTCAACATTGGGCATAATGTTGATTTTTTGAAGTGTTTTGGTCGAAAGTTGGCTCTCAATGTCAAAGGTCCTGATACTATCTACTTCATCACCAAAAAACTCAATTCTGTAGGGCTCGTCATTGGAGTAGGAGTAGACATCTATGATACCTCCTCGAACTGCAAACTCTCCTGGTTCTGAGACAAAGTCAACCCTGTTGAAAGCATATTCAAACAATACCTCATTTACAAATTCAAGAGAAATAGTGTCATTTGTAACTACTTTTAGAGTATTTTTTTCTAATTCTTTTTTGGTTACTACTTTCTCAAACAGGGCAGAAGGATAGGTTACAATAATTGGAGGTTTTTTTTGAGAATTGATCCTGTTTAGCACCTCAGCTCGGAGTAAGACATTTGCATTGTCTGTTTCTTCAATTTGATATGGTCTTCTGTAAGAACCAGGATAAAATAACACCTGTTTTTTTCCTAGTATTTCTTCTAGGTCATTCAATGTGTAGGCTGCCTCCTCTTTGTCATTTAATATTAGCAAGAAAGGCTTGTTGACTCTTTCAAACAAAGAGGCAATGTGAAAGGTAAAAGATGAACCGTTGAGATTGGCTATTTGAAGGTGAGTTTTTTCCTTGCTTAGTTGTGAGCTGATACGATCTATTTTTGGATTTTCAGCTAATGTGTCGACAATTATTTGCTTCGTCAATGGGTGAGATTTAATTTTTACAAATATAATTCTTTGAGTGAACATTTTCTAGCTACTATTTTAACAATTATTGGAGCATTGTATTAATAGTCTTCTATTTATTATATATAGTTAACAAGATTTATAATTGAAAAAGACTAGTTTTGCAAAATAAATTATTGAATATTATGAGGTTGAGGTTATTGGTGGTGAGTTTTTTATTGGTATGCTCCAATTTGTTAGGGCAAGAAAAAAACATGAAATGGACAGTAGATTTAGGGGGTAGTTTTATAAACTTTGCAGATGTTGCACCATTTAACAATGAATTTTCTAACGTTCAATTACCCAGTGTATTTATTACTAAATATTTGAACAATGGTTTTTCATTGGCTTTGCATTTTACAAATACAAGTATAAACAGTAATAGTGGATTGTTTGACAATAAAAATAAATTATTGACTTTAGATCTAAACCCTAGATATGATTTTAATTTTTCTGAAGAGAGGCTTGTGCCTTATGTGACTTCAGGTATTGGTTTGTTTGTGAGAGATGAGGTTAATAAAACAATGGCTGCAAATGTTGGGGCTGGATGTACCTTTTGGGTTTTTCCAAAGATAGGCTTGCATTTTTTAGCTACATACCGTTTTGGGTTTGATGACGATGTTATTGTAAACCATTCTCAATTTTCATTGGGGGTTGTTTTTGGCTTTAATAAAAGAAAACCTGGAGGTAGAATGAGTTCTATAGTATTCAATAGTGGTTGTTTTGATTAGGTTTCACTGTAATACTAGTGCGCTGTCTAGCTAAATGTTCTACCTTGATGTATGTTTTTTGGTTTCACTGTTTTTTAGTGTCTATTATTTTCATCAAAATTTTGTAGAATTCTTTCTTTCCTTCGTAACCTTTTATTTGAAAAAGAATATTCAAACTTTTGTTCAAGAAGACGGTTGTAGGGTAACTTATGGATCCATCTACAGTAGCCAGTTCTTTTACTATTTGGTGTGTTCCTGAACTACCATAAGGTTGGTAGGTGAATTCAGTACCCATAAACGAAATGGGTTCTTTAGTTTCTCCATCAAGCGAAATAAAATAAAATTCCTCGTTCAAGAGCGATGTAACTTCTGAGTCTGAAAAGGTGTTTTTTTGCATGGCATGACAAAATTTACACCAGTCTGTATGGATAAAAACTACAATAGGTTTGGGTTTTTTTAAAAATAGTCCTTCTATTTCTTCAAAACTGTACCTATGTAACATAGGTATTTCTTGCGCTATTGTCAGTTGTGTGCTACATAACAAAAGGAGAAGGACAATTTTTTTCATAGCTCTTTAAAATACAGTGTATCTTAAACCTGCAAAAGCACGGATTCCTTGATTGGAAGTGTATACATATGTTGGATCAAACGCTAATTCAGGATTTGCTTCGGTATCAATTCCAATGTCAAAAGGGTTGCTAGCATTGTTGATACTATTGGCTGCTGGAGTAAAGTTGAGTAAGTTTTTTACACCTCCATATACTTCCCATTTCGTTCCAAATCTTTTGGTTAATTGAATGTTTTGTATGCTAAACCAAGGAGATTCTCCTGCTCTTGGGTCGTTTTCTCCAAGCGTGGGAAGTTCCATTGGACTATAGATATTACCGGTATAGTCAAGTTTGATTCCACTCCCTTTGAATTGATAGGAGATACTCCATACACCGCTAAATTTTTCAGTCAATAGTTGCTTTGATTTTATTCCGTTTTCAGTGATGGAAACATCCATAAGCGTAGCTCCTACATTGATTGACAATCCATTAAGAAAGTCGATATCACTGTTCAACGATATCCCTTGAGATATAGAGTGACCTTCTAGGTTGGCATATATGATTTTGTTCGTGTCAGTTTCGTAGTCAGGTAGAATCCTGTTGTCAAAATAGGTGTAAAACGCACTAGCATCTAGTGTAATAAACGTCTTGTCTGTGTTGATTTTTTTTACGTAGTTCAAGTTAGTATTCCAAGAGGTTTCAGGTTGAAGATCTCCTACGAACTCTACCTCTCTTCCGCCTGTCAAAGCTGCGTGATCTTCTGTAAATACATTGGCTATACGAAATCCATTTCCAACACTTAAGCGTAAAATATCAGAATTGTCTGATGAATTCCACTTGTAGTTGATTCTAGGAGAAAAGATATTTCCGTGATTGTTGTTGTAATCGTAGCGCATTCCTACAAGCAAGTTATTGTTCTGATTCAAATGTATTTCGTCTTGTACAAAAATTCCTGGTAGGTGGGTTACTGAAGGTTTGTTAGTAATTTCGTCTAGCTCTAAAGTCGCAAATGTGTTGTCGTCATAAGCGGTATATCTGTAAGCAGCACCCAATAAAATATCATGGCTCTTTTTGATTTTCTTGTGCCAAGTAAATTGCCCAAAAGCAATTAGCTGATCTGCATCGTAAGAGGTATCTCCGTAAAAAGAGTCCTGCCGATGTCCGTTAGCACTAAACTGAAAGTTGATGTCTTCTGTAGTCGGTAATTGATAGGTTCCGAAAGTCTCCCATCGACTTGTATAGATGCTTTCTCCGTATTTATCTGTCGTACCTCTGAGTGTTTTATCCCAGTCCATTTCTCCTCCCCAACGATCTTCATAGACATATCGAAAACCTACTGAGAATAGTTTGTTGTTTTTACGGTTAAAATTTAATTTGTTAAAAATAGAGATTCTATTTTGTAGGGTCAAATCAGTAAAACCATCGTTGTTGTTATCAATAGGGTTTTGGTAGTTGAAATAGTTTACTCCAAGCAATCCTTGTGTTTTGTCAATAATTTTATAGCGCAATCCAAGGTCAGTATTGATTTCTCCCCAAGTGGTTCCGAAACTATCTACTGTTAAGTTAGGAGAACTGTCAGGTGTTTTGGTAATCAGGTTGATGATGCCTCCTACTGCTTCAGAGCCATAAAGTGTTGAAGCGGGCCCTTTGACAATCTCTACTCTGTCAATCAATGCTTGTGGAATTCCCGTCAGACCGTATACTGTAGATAGCCCACTTACGATAGGCATCCCGTCGATCAAAACAAAGGTGTAAGGCCCTTCTAATCCGTTGATGTTTATATCACCTGTATTGCATACACTACAGTTCAGTTGAGGGCGGACCCCATTTACATTTTGTAAGGATTCAAAAATAGAAGGAGTTGGGTTTTTCTTGAAAAAAGCTTTGCTGTACACTTCAACAGGAACAGGACTGGTAGATTTTGAAACAGGTTTTAAAGTACCTGAAATCACAATCTCATCCAAAGTGTTGTCGGGAGATAAGGTAATATTGAGTGTTACGTCATTTCCTTTAGTAATGATTGTTTTTTGGGTTCTACTTGCGTATCCGACACTGCTGACTATCAAAGTTTGTGAACCAGTAGGTATGTCTTTGATTTTATAATATCCTTTTCCATCAGATGCTGTTCCTATGCGAGTATTTTTAATATAAATGCTTGCGTAAGGTATCGCTTCACCTCCACTTGTTACTCTTCCTGAAAGTGTTTGTTGTGCTATAGTTACAAATGAAATCCCTGTAAAAAGGAACAAGAATATTTTAGTTTTTAATTTCATGTATATGAATATTTTTTGCAAATATATTATTTGTTTTTAGATTAGTCTAAAAATTTATTTAAAAAAGTATAAATAATATTTTTATATTTGCCTACAATGATTTTAGACCTCACGCAAACAGAAGAGAATTATCTCAAAGCAATTTTTAGCTTGTCACTCAAAGCTACGAAAGCAGTTAGTACCAACGCTATTGCCGAACAATTGGCTACAAAAGCTTCTTCTGTTACGGATATGGTCAAGAAGTTGTCGGAAAAGAAATTGGTAGATTATAAAAAATACCAAGGGGTTTCTTTGACGGAAAATGGAAGAGATATTGCTGTTAAGATTGTTAGAAAGCACAGGCTTTGGGAGGTTTTTTTGGTCAAACATCTCGATTTTAGCTGGGATGAGGTTCACGATGTTGCTGAACAATTAGAGCATGTAAAATCAACGAAATTGGTGCAACAACTAGACGCTTTTTTAGAGTATCCTTCACACGATCCTCATGGGGATCCTATTCCCGATGCAGAGGGTAATATTCCTGTTCACACAGATTTGGTGTTAGCTTCTTTAGATGTTGGAGTATCCTGTATAGTAATTGGAGTAAAAGATACTTCTACTTCCTTTTTAAAGTATTTAGACAGTTCACAAATAACCCTTGGAACAGAGATGGTTATCGAGCATATAGAAGATTTTGACAACTCGATGTCTTTGAAGATAGGCGAAAAGACGCTCTCAGTATCTCAACAAATAACAAAAAACTTACTCGTTAAAAAAATAGAACAATGATCGATCAAATAATTACATATTTTGAGTCTATAAGCCCAATATTAGCAGCTTTATACGCTACTTTATTTACGTGGTTTTTGACTGCTTTAGGAGCTTCTTTAGTTTTCTTTTTCAAAACAATGAACCGTGCGGTTTTGGATGGGATGCTTGGATTTACAGGAGGAGTAATGGTCGCTGCTAGTTTTTGGAGTTTGCTTGCGCCTGCCATTGAAATGAGCCATGGAGAAGGCTTCCTGAAAGTGATGCCTGCCGCTCTAGGATTCTTTTTTGGAGCTTTGTTTTTGTTTGGTTTGGACAAGGTTTTACCGCATATTCATATCAATTTTAAAGAGGCCGAAGGAATCAAAACGCCTTGGCATAAAACTACTTTATTAGTTTTGGCAATTACCTTGCACAACATACCGGAAGGATTGGCTGTGGGAGTTTTGTTTGGAGGTGTAGCTGCCGGGTTTGAAGGTGCTACTATAGGAGGAGCTGTTGCTCTAGCTATTGGTATAGGTTTGCAAAACTTTCCCGAAGGATTTGCAGTTGCAATGCCATTGAGAAGACAAGGAGTCAGTAGAAGAAAGAGTTTTTGGTATGGACAGCTTTCTGCAATTGTAGAACCAATTGCGGGTGTTTTAGGTGCGTGGGCAGTGTTGTCTTTTGAACCTATCTTACCATATGCTTTGGCGTTTGCAGCAGGAGCGATGATCTTTGTTGTGATTGAAGAAGTGGTTCCAGAAACACAACAAGATAAATACACGGACATAGCTACAATGGGCTTTATTGGTGGGTTTATCATCATGATGAGTATGGATGTGGCTTTGGGCTAATATTTGTTAAAATCTATTGTGTTTTTTAGGGAACTCTCCTTTTAATATTTGTACCTTTCAATACAAATTTATCCCTTAGATTTTAGATGGACCAACAAAGTTACTTTAGTGTTTATAATGCGTCTGCTGGAAGTGGAAAGACCTTTACTTTGGTAAAGGAGTATTTGAAAATTATTCTCTCCTCTGAGAGTGTATACCACTTTCAAAAAATTTTAGCGATTACCTTTACGAATAAGGCCGCTGCTGAAATGAAATTACGTATACTCGAAAACTTACGTGCTTTTGCAGAAGGTGATTCCAATGACATGTTGTCTTTACTCTCTGAAGAATTAAATGTTGCTCCTGAAGTTCTTACTGAAAAATCCCAGAGAATAGTCAGTTGTATTTTACAAAATTATTCGGCGTTTAACATCACCACGATTGATAGTTTTACGCATAAACTCATTCGAACTTTTGCATATGATTTAGGGCTCCCTCTCAACTTTGAGGTTGAAATGAATGCTAGTAAGTTGATTAGTGAAGCGGTAGATGTATTGATTTCTAAATTGGGTGTTGATGAAGAATTAACGTCTGTGTTGATTGCTTTTGCAATGCAAAAAGTTACTGAGGACAAGTCCTGGGATGTGACATTAGAGTTGAATAGCATTGCAAAATTATTATTGAATGAAGACGATAGGTTGCAATTTCAACGTTTGGAAAAACATAGTTTGGGTGATTTTATCGCTCTGTCAGATCGTTTGAAGAAAGCTAAAGTTCAGGTAGAAAAAAAAATAGCTGAGCTTCTTGAACGAGCCAACAAACTTATTGAGTCTGTTGGTTTGGGCTATGAACACTTACATATAGATTTTAAGTCTTTCCTCAATAGGTTGAATAGTTTTAGAGAAAAACCTGAGGATTTAGAAAAGTCTCTACATTCTGAAGCTCGCTTGCGAAAAAGTATCGACAAAGAAAACCTCAGTGCATCTAAAGTAAGCAAAGTTGAAAAACAGAGACTTTCTGAGGTGACCCAAGATTTGATCCATATATTTTATGAGGTAGAGAAGGTATATCATCAAGAGTTGCAGTCTTACCAATTGATGTCAATGGTGGAGAAGAATTTGATACCCCTCGCTGTTTTGAATAATATTCAACAGGAGATGTCAGCTATCAAGTCTCAAAACATGATTTGTTTGAATGCTGAGTTTAATCAGTTGATCAGCGATAAAATAAAAAACGAACCCGCTCCTTTTATTTACGAACGTATCGGAGAAAAGTTTCAACATTATTTTATTGATGAAATGCAGGATACATCTGCATTGCAATGGCAAAACCTTATCCCCTTGATAGACAACGCACTTTCTCAAGAAGGTGGAAGTTTGATGTTGGTAGGGGATGCTAAACAAGCAATTTACCGATGGAGAGGAGGAAAAGCAGAACAATTCATTGACTTGTCTAGAGAGGGGGTTAAAAAAACGAACAATCCATTTTACATACAAAAGGACGTTAATAATTTAGATACAAATTATAGAAGTTACAGTGAGATTATAGGATTTAACAATGCCTTTTTCACTCATGTTTCGGGCTTTTTATCAAATGCTACTTACTCTGATTTATATGTTACAGGAAACAAACAATTGATTAACTCTAGAGAAGGGGGGTATGTACAATTGGATTTTTTAGACATAGCTAAGTTAAAATCTGAAGAAGCACTTTTAGTTCACGCTCAAAAAGTACTTGAGATACTTCTTGGTTTGGATGGAGGTTTTAAGAGAAGTGATGTCTGTATTTTGATACGAAAAAAGAAAGAAGGAGTTGTTATTGCCAATTATCTGACAGAAAATGGTATTGATATCATATCCTCAGAAACTTTGTTGCTTCAAAATAGTTTGAAAGTTCAGTTTTTGATACACTTACTTCGTTACATCCAAAACCCATTAGATACAAAGTCAAAATTTGAAGTGACAGCATATATGTACCAGGTTTTGAATTTGTCACATTCAAAACATGACTTTTACAAAGAATTTATTAGTTTGTCTCCAAGAGATTTTTTCAAAAAACTCGAGAACTATGGGATTTATTTTGATTTTGATAATTTTCTTCAATTGCCCTTTTACGAAAGTATAGAGTGCATAATTCGTGCCTTTGGTCTGATCCAAACTTCGGATGCATACGTGCAATTTTTTTTAGATTTTGTATTAGAATTTCAAGCTAAAAATTACAATGATCTATCGGTTTTTTTAGAAACTTGGGATCAAAAAAAAGACGTATTGAGTATTGTAGCTGCTGAAAATGAAAATGCAGTTCGCATCATGACGATTCATAAATCCAAAGGATTGGAATTTCCAATTGTAATTTTTCCTTGTGATTTGGATTTTACAAAGGAAATTGATGCAAAGGTCTGGTACGATGCATTGGATGCAGATGTCTTTGCTGATTTTGATACAGCGCTCATTTCATGTTCAAGTAAAATTAAACATACAGGCGAAACGGGAATCGCATTGTTTGAACAAAGACAACAAGAATTGGCCTTGGACAATTTTAACCTCCTCTATGTTGCTTTAACTAGAGCGGTTGAACAGTTGTATTTAGTTACTTCGCTAAAACTCGATAAGTCAGGACAAGAGGATTTGAAATCTATTTCCGGGTTGTATATCAATTACCTTAAATCTTTATCATGTGAGATGGCTTGGGATGCAAAAAAGCAAAGTTATAAATTGGGTTCAAAAGAAAGAAGGTCAATTAATATAAATGACGATGCTAAAGAAACTACTGTCATTCAAGATGCGTTTATTTCATCAGCATGGGACAGTCACAATATTGAAATTGTTGCAAATTCCTCAAAAAATTGGGGAACTGAAAGAGCGGAAGCTATAAGTTATGGAGTGTTGCTGCATGAGATGCTTTCAAAAATCATAAGTAAAGAAGACATAGGTATTGTGTTAGATCGTTATGTCTTTTCTGGGGATATAACTGTTAAAATGAGAAATACACTCGATGGATTGTTGTTAAATATTGTTGATCATCCCCAACTTCAATCATATTTTAACAAAAACGCGCTGGTCTATACAGAACGTGAAATCATCGATTTTAATAAAAACTTATTAATTCCTGATCGCCTAGTGTTTGATGGAAACAAAGTTGTTGTGATAGACTACAAAACAGGCATAAAGTCTGAGACTCATAAAAATCAGATTCAAAACTATGCCTCAATTTTAACTGACATGGGCTACGAAGTTGAAAAACAGCTCGTCGTGTATATTCAACCATATATAGAAATAGACACTTATTGATTTGTAATTTTTCCTATATTTAAATTATATCCCTCGCTTACCCC
>JBMZVD010000053.1:0-15514 GCA_049625305.1 Flavicella sp. | reverse complement strand
TGCGGATCATACGCATCGATGCCATCAATCTAAAGTAATGATCTTCTAAAAAACGTACTTTTCCATCAATTATTCTTATGGTTTCAAAAAGAGAGTCTCCATAAGCAAAACCTCTATTTTTAGTTTGTAATTTTAATGTTTCTTTTTCTATGAGTGTACCGTTAAAATTGAGCATATGGGTAAATTTAGGTCGCAAATTTAAGCAAAAAAAACCTTGAACAATAGTTCAAGGTTTCAATTAAAATATTTTTATGCACCAATCGTATGCTTCAGTTCACTTATTTGATTTTCCCACAACATCTTTGACTCTTCAACCTCATCTTCTTCGGCAAAATCCGTAACAATCAAAGATACATCTTTAGTGATTGCATCTATTTGAATTCTAAATTCAAAATAAGAATTAGGATCTTCATCCTCAACCCATTTATAACGAGTTTTTACATCTGTTTTATCAGAAATTAATTTAGCAACCTCCTCTGCTCCATCCCAAATAAATGTGTAAAGAACACCCCTTGAATTTACGTTGTCAGCAAACCATTCTCCTAAGCCTGAGGGAGATGAAAAATACTGATATAACATTGTTGGTGATGCATGTATTGGAAACTCCAATTCGAATTTTACTTTGTCCATAGAAATAGTGTTAAAGGGACAATTTATGTATAATATTCAACAAAAAAAAAATATTTTTTTTGTGTTTTTTTTCATTCAAAAAGTTTGTTCGATACTTTATTTATTCTATATTTGCACCCGCAAAAGGCGTGGTAGCTCAGATGGTTAGAGCGTCGGATTCATAACCCGGAGGTCAGCAGTTCAATTCTGCTTCACGCTACTAAAAAACTCTCAATAAATATTGAGAGTTTTTTTTTGGGACCTGACTAAAACACACAACTTTAAAAATGAGAGTTTTAGTCAAAAAAAGACACTTACTCTGAAGGCTTTTATTACATACAGAAATACCTAATCTTCATTTAAAGGTTTTCCTATAGTCGCAAGAATTCCTCCATCAACATATACGACTTGACCATTTACAAAATTGCTTGCCTTGGAACTTAAAAATATTGCAGCTCCTTGTAAATCGTTGGGATCTCCCCAAACACCCGCAGGAGTTCTATTGACAATAAAATCATTAAAAGGATGTCCATCCACACGAATTGCCTCTGTCTGACTCGTTGCAAAATAACCTGGTCCTATTCCATTGGTTTGAATATTGTGTTTTGCCCATTCAGTAGCCATATTTTGAGTCAACATTTTGAGTCCTCCTTTAGCCGCTGCATAAGCTCCGACTGAATTTCTTCCCAATTCGCTCATCATAGAACATATATTGATGATTTTCCCCCCTCCCCTAGCTATCATTCCAGGTACTATATACTTAGACATCACAAATGGCGAAACCAAATCTACTTTTATAACAGATTCAAAATCAGAAACCTCCATATCCACAAGAGGAGTTCTTTTGATAATTCCAGCATTGTTCACTAGTATATCTATCGGTCCAACTTCAGACTCTATTGTTGTTATGTTTTTTATTACTGCAAATTCATCAGTGACATCAAACAAATAACCGTGAACTTTTAATCCTTCAGTCTTATAGGAGGCTACTGCGCTATCTAATTTTTCTTGTGAAGAATTCCCAGTGACAACAATGGTCGCTCCAGCTTTTCCTAATCCTGTGGCCATCGCCATTCCTAATCCATGAGTAGCTCCTGTTATCAATGCTACTTTTCCGGTCAAATCAAATAAATTTAATGACATAATTTCAACGTTTAATTTTTGGTTTATAGTTTGTTTTATAAGCTTAGACAAGCTCGAATTTTCAATACATACTAATTAAAATCCATCAATTGATTCGATAAATTTGAATGTGAAATTAGTAATTTTTAACAAAAATACAATCGATTGTATTTTTACAAGTGAATCGAGTTATAAAGAACAAAAAGCAATCGATAAAAATGATTTAATGATTGTAAACCTTTGTTTTCAGGGGCCACAAATATAAACCATATCCAAAATTAGACATTGAAAACAAAGTATTTACAGCTACCATGAACAAAAACTACCACTACTAAGAGCAATTACCCCACACTATTTAAGGGGTAAATATTTAATTTTACTGTCCAATCAATTAATCACAAAACACCTATGAAATATAAACTTAGCATATTTTTGTTATTGATCAGTTGCTTACTCATGACAATAGGATGTCAACAGGAAGCTTTTTCAACAGACCCAATAAGTTCTGATTTTGAAACACCTACAGACTTAGTATACTTCGAAATCATCAATGCAAGAGAATACGCATCTGTTAAAACTGGTATTCCTTCTGTAAATTCAGGGGGTCATGTTCCTTATTTTGAAATCATATCAGGAAGAAAAAAAGACGGAACTATTTTAGACAATACCTACATGAAAGATGTAAGTATTAGCAATCCTATCGAAGAAAACACCAATCTTCCCGAAGAAGAGCATTTTGAATATGAGGGAGATTCTATTAAGACCTACGCTACATTAAACACACGAAAGAATGGTGAAATATCAATTGCCGATGACAATAATTTTGGTTTGGGAGACTTTTATTTTACCATCAAGGTTACCGTATACATTGATGAAGTTGCTTACGAAACTGTATTCGAAGACGCTTTTCATCTGAATGTAGGACCTAGTTTGGTGACCAACCTATTGTATTCTCCAATTGCTCAAAATATTGTGATTGGTTCTGGAAATACAACAACGCAACCTTACCTTATCACTGGAAATTCTGACGTAACCTTTTCTTTAGAAAACAAAAAAGATACGCTAAGTATCGACCCTCAAACAGGTGTGATTTCTCTAGACGCTTCATTTGCTACAGTAGAACCATATTACATGTATCCTAAAGTAGTCGTAACTTCAAATATATCACAAGAAACTACTGAATTTCAAGGAGAAAGTTTTCTTATTTTAGTTGCTTCAAACACAGCAGTTACCTTGCCTAAACAAACCAATTACTTTTTTTACCCGACTTTTCAATCGGAAAACAAATTGTACGGATATGAAAAAACGGTGTTGCAACCAGGAAGTATCGCAGAAAATAAAACTTGGATAGCAACTGCAGCGGCAACACTTGCAGAAACCGAAAGACCTGAAAATGTAAATTCAGATATCAAAGCTTTGTTTACAAACATGACCGCTGGTGACTGGGAAGCACACGAATCTATCTTAACTATCAACCCACAAGATTTGACACAATACAGTCAAGGATATGATTTGTCAATGGTTTTCTACACAAAAAATCAATATGTTGAATACATGAGTGATGGAAGAACCCCTTCTGACTTAGAAATTTATATTTCTGAAGATTATACCGGAGATGATGCCACTTCAACTTGGACTCAAATCAACGATCAATTGTCCTGTCAAATTAATTCTATAGACCAGACTCCATTTATAGGAACCCCATATCCAGGAGACCAAAAATTAGGCGCGGGAGACCCTGATGGGAAAAAAGACAACTCTAGAAATGCTGATGGAAAATGGGTTCGTAACGACTTTGATCTAAATGCTTACAAGCACGTCAAAAATTTTGCTCTAAAATTTAAAATCGTGGCAAATTACGAAGGTGCCTCAAAGCCTGCATCTGGTGTAATAGGAAGACCAGGTAGGTATTATGTATCTGATGTACACTTTAAAGCTTCTGAAGAGTAAGCAAACACACTAAAAAATTAAAAATAGATTACATGAAAAAAATATATATTCTCCTATTGGTATTCATCACCGTATCTGTTGCGTCATATGCGCAAAAGATCAATGGAAACATTACAGATGGAAAAGGGAACCCATTACCTGGCGTGTCTATCGTTGTAAAAGGTGAAGCCATCGGTACATCTTCTGATTTTGATGGGAATTATGAATTGAACAATGTACCTAACGATAAAATACTTATTTTCTCATATGTAGGTTTTGTCGTTCAGGAAATTGCTGTTGGTAGTAGAAACAAGATTGATGTAAAAATGTACGAATCAAGTGTTGGACTTGAAGAAGTAATTGTCGTTGGATATGGAACAGTAAAGAAAAAAGACCTGACCGGTGCAATCGCTAAAATAGACTCGGAAGATCTTGTTAAAACTGCCACTACAAACTTTGACCAAGCACTTGCAGGACGAGTATCTGGTGTTCAGATCGGTGCTGTAGACGGTACACCTGGTCAAGCACTCAATATTGTAATTCGTGGAGGGAACTCCATCACAGGTGACAACTCCCCTCTATACGTTGTTGATGGTATTCCACTAGAAGACTTTGACCCTGCGAGTATTAGTACGAGTGATATCGAAAGATTCGACATACTTAAAGATGCTTCTGCAACTGCTATCTATGGTTCTAGAGCCGCCAATGGTGTTATTATTATTACTACTAAAGAAGGACGTACAGACGGTAAAACAGATGTGAAGATTAGTGCAAACCACAGCACACAGTGGATACCTAATAGATTGGAAGTATTGAGTCCTTACCAATATGTAAAATACCAACAAAATATTGCAAGAGCCTTAGACAATTATGCACCTGGACAGTACCAGCGTTTTTTTGCAACCTCATGGATTGATCCAGAATTGTATCGAGATATGAAAGGTACAAGTTGGCAAGATGAAATCTTTAAATTGGCAAACACTTCTAGATACAACGCTAGTTTGAGTGGTGGTAATAAAGATTCCAGGCTCTATTTTTCAACCGAATTTTTAAATCAAGAGGGAACCATGATCAATACTGGTTTTAAAAAAATTCTAAACAATCTAAAATTCAACCATAAGATCAATAACAAGACAAGTGTCTATGCGTATTTGCAATATTCGTATTTGAACAGAGATGGACTGAGTGTTTCTGGAGACAAATATACAAGTGTAATTCGTGATGCCGTTCAATTTAGACCGGTTGAACCTCTCAATGACGATGGTCTTGAGGAAGGTGGAATTGATTTTGATGACATCAATCAAAGATATCTTTTCAACCCTATAAAAAACTTGACCAATACTGACCGTCAAAACCGCTCAGATGTGATTCGTGGTTCCATGACATTAACACATAAATTCAAACCAAATTTATACATGCGTCTCTCAGGAACCTATCAAATTGATTCGCGAAAAGAAACCTTGTTTTACGGACAAGACACATACCAAGGAGCGCGAAGTTCTGATCATATAAGTGGAACCTTGACTTCTCGAAGGTACCAAACACTTTCAAGTTCAAATACCTTGACCTACAAAAAGAAGTTCGGTAAAAATAATATTACTTTACTCGGAGGTATTGAAGCTCAAAAAAGAGATGCAGAATATGCGCGAATGAGAAATTCAGAAATTCCAACAGACTTATTTGGTATGGCCAAATTAGAACTTGGTACTTCGCCTTCAATTCCAGTAACATCACTTTCTGGAAATACAATCCTTTCTTATTTTGGTCGCTTTAACTATGCCTACAAGAGTAAATATTTGCTAACGGCAACTTACAGAGCTGATGGTTCATCTAAGTTTAGTCCAGACAATCGCTGGGGATACTTTCCTTCTTTTTCAGCAGCTTGGAAAATTTCTGACGAAGATTTCATGATGGATATTGATGCTATCTCTTTTGCTAAATTGAGAGTCGGATGGGGAAAAACAGGGAATAATAGAATCGGTGATTACGACGCTTACAGTCAACTCAATGCTAATGTTGGAAGTGGATATGTGTGGGGTGATGGAGAAAATTATGTACCTGGAGCTTATCAAAGCAACCTCGGTGTTCCTGATTTGCGTTGGGAAACAACAGCACAATCAAATCTAGGTTTGGATATAGGTTTTGCCAACCAACGCATAGATGCAACGATAGATTACTACAACAAAGAAACATCAGATCTTTTATTGAATGCTGAAATGGCTCCTCATACAGGTTTTGATAGAGTACAGCAAAACGTTGGTAAAGTTCAAAATCAAGGATTGGAATTCACTTTGAACTCTAAAAATATCCAAAGTGATAACTTTAGTTGGAAAACATCTTTCAATATATCGTTTAATAAAAACAAGACACTGGCCTTAAACAAGGGACAAACAGCTATTTTTACAGATCCTGAATGGAACAATTCCTACCCTGAATACCAATACATCACAGAAGTTGGACAGCCTGTAGGTATGATGTATGGACTTAAGTTTGACGGAGTCTACCAATACAGTGACTTCAACTGGAATAATGAATTACAGACCTATACTCTGAAAGACGGTATTCCAGATAACGGAACGATGCCAGTAGCTCCTGGTTCTATAAAATTTGTAGATCAAAACGGTGACGGTACAATCAGTGAATTGGATAGAGTCATCATTGGAAATCCAAACCCTGATCATTTTGGAGGTATTACAAACAGTTTTGAAATAGGTCCTTTTGACTTTCAATTTTTATTCCAATGGTCTTACGGATTTGATGTGCTAAACGCCAACAAAGCTGTCTTTGGAGTACCTGGAGGTGGAAGAAATAGTGGTTTTACTAACTTGACAGACGCATGGAGTCCTACCAATACCAATACTGATGTACCTACAATTAGATATTCAAATGTATATGGAGCTGCACCTGTAGGAAACCGAATCGACGACAGGCACGTAGAAGATGGTTCTTATATCAATTTGAGAAATGTATCTTTAGGATACAACCTATCAGAGAAATGGGCATCTAAATTGAAAATTAAAAGCATGAGAATTCATGTTACAGGACAAAATCTATTTACGTGGACCAATTATTCTGGTTACAATCCTGATGTGTCTGTTGGTAGGTATGGTGCTTTGACTCCTAGATTAGATTATTCAGCCTATCCGCAAAGCACAACAATCATGACAGGTATTGACATTACATTTTAAGAAAAAATTATTATGCACACAATGAAACAGATAACAAAAATAATAGCAAGCATATTTACTTCAATCGTATTGCTAAGTAGTTGTTCTGACTTTTTAAACGAGGAACCAAGATCTACATGGGGAATTGACAATTTCTACAATACAACCGATGAAGCTGAAATTGCACTCGCAGGAATATACTCCTATCTAGCCAGCGACAATGTTTACGGACAAACCATGTCTGTAATCATGGAGTCAGGAACTGACGAAGGTTATTACAACAGAAGGTACAACGAAGGTTGGACTGTAGGACTTTACAGACATACCTCTTCTGACAATTATGTGAAAAATTTATGGACGAGCCTGTACCAAGTCATTAACTTGAGCAATCTCTTTATCGAGAAACTCAACAAAGAAACAATTGATACTGAGGAATACGACAGGTTGATTGCTGAAGCAAGATTTTTGCGTGCTCACGCATATTCTTTATTGGTCAAGTGGTGGGAAGAAGTACCGATGCCATTGACCTCAACCAAAGAACAATCAGCTAATAGTTTGGCACCAGCTTCACTAGAAGAACTTTACAACCAAATAATCAGTGACTATACGTTTGCCTCTCAAAAATTATTGGATATTGACCATGCAGATTATGTAAAAGGAAGAGCAAACAAAATGGCTGCCCACGGTTTGTTAGCAAGAGTATACCTGAAAATGGCGGGACATCCACTTAAAGACAATTCAAAATACGCTTTTGCAAAAGCTCACTGTGACACCCTTATAAATTCGGGAAAATTTAGTATCGGAGTATCTCAAACACAAATAGTTGACAACGGAAACGGCGATGAAATAGAAGTAATTTCTGATTTCTATAGAGATCACTTTTTAAGCTATATTCAAAATGAATACGACACCAACGAATCCATATTTGAAATTTCATTTAATTATTTGAGAGAGTCAGGAATCGATGCTCATGGGAGGATTGGAGGAATCAATGGATTGGCTTTTGGATACCGAAGAAATGTAGACGGATACCCTAGTGCTTATGCTATGGAGAATGCAAGTCCTCTTTTATATGACTTGTATGTATCTAATGACGAACACATCCGAAAAGAATGGAACGTACCAGGAATGCAATATACTACTACTGGTAATGCGGTTAGAGTAAATTCTTTGGCCGCTAATTACTGTCCAGGAAAATTCAGACGTTGGGAACCATCCGACTTCGATGATTTGGATAAAACTCCAGAAAGTGGAGAGATAGAACCTTACACACTTCTTGAAGCCAACACAACTCCAAACTTAAATTTTACAGGAATAAACTTTCCAGTTTTACGCTATGCAGACGTATTGCTAATGGCTGCGGAGGCTGAAAACGAAATCAACGGACCTACCGCAATAGCTATTGGGTACTTAGATGACGTTAGAAAAAGAGCTGGATTGCAAGCAATTGAAGAAACAAGTAGAGCAACTGTAGTCAATACAAAAGAATCCTTTTTTGATGAATTGGTCGATGAAAGATTGCGTGAACTTTGTTTCGAAGGACTTCGAAAGCACGATTTAATTCGTTGGGGACTGCTGGGTACAAAACTAGCTGAACTGAATGCGAATATAGTCGGAAACCCAAATTACAGAGCAAATGATGAAAATCACAATGCATTTTTAAGAGCTGGACAATTTTTTGATGCATCAAAACATCTGTCTTTACCATACCCGCTTCAAGAAGTAAACATAAATGACAAATTAAATCAAAAAGACAATTGGTAAAAACAATTAACGAATAAAAAAAAGAGCTTCTTCAAATAAGAGCTCTTTTTTTATTGTCTAAAAAATAAATATTCAATTAATAAAAGATAAAATACCAAATAAATAGGTTAAATGAACACATAACACCCTTTGTATGAACGATAACCCCCGTTAAACAACTTGTTGAATTTCAGATATTTGAAAAAACACAAGAGTCTAACCAACTCATTTTAAACCATCTATTATGAAATACAACAACATTTTAAAAAAATGTATTGCTTTTGTACTACTAACGTATTCTACATTTAGTTACGGTCAAGGCAACCCTAGCAATCTTATAAAAGATTGGATTATTGCACAAGAAAATGGTACTGAACCTATTTTACCAAACTTCAGCTATGCTGGATATCACAATGGCGAAATAGCCCTCCCCTCTTCTTTTACTCAAACAGTTTATGATGTTACAGATCCAGCATACGGAGCTGTTGCAAATGATGGAAATTCAGACAAGAGTGCTATTATTGCTGCCATAGCTGCTGCCGAATCAAATCCAAATGGTGGAATCATCTTTTTTCCTCCTGGAGAATTTCACATCAATGAAACTACTGACAACCTCAACCAAATCATTAGAATTAGTAAAAGCAATATTGTGATAAAAGGAAGTGGATCTGGTACAGGAGGAACCACCCTTATCCAAAATAGCTATACCAACCCGAGCAATCCACTGCAATTTTGGACTTCTCCCTATTTATTCCAATTCAAACCGACGAATACTACGAGATCACATATTACGAGCATTGTCAGCAATGCAACTCGAGAAACATTTGAAGTTGAGGTTGCAGATGCTTCAGGCATTGTACCTGGTCAATGGGTGCGTCTCGTTTTGGCAGATGATGATCCAAACTTACTTCAAGAAGAATTTGCACCCTATGCAGTTGTCTCATCCTATACAAAAATTGGAACTGAAGTCAATACATGGGAAATCCATAAAGTAGCTAGTGTAGCAGGAACCACCGTTACCTTCGTGGAACCTATTCATAAAACCATCAATAGCAATTACAATTGGTCTTTGGAAACATTTCCTGTCATCGAAGAGGTAGGTATGCAAGATCTCAATTACAAAGGAGGAATGACAACTACCTTTGTGCATCATTCCGGGTGGCAACAAGACTCAGGCTGGAGTGGAGTTGAATTCAACCAAGTAGCTAATGGATGGATTAAAAATGTAGAATTTTCTGAAATGAGCAATGCAGCTCAATTCAAATTAACTGCTTACAGTTCTGCAATTCAAAACCGATATACTGGAAACCCAGGTCACGCATTTATATCAGCAAATGCAGCTACCGGTTGTTTGATAGGATTAAATACAGACCTAACTTCAGGAATCTTACATGGTTGTGGGGTCAATGGTCCTTCCATTGGAAATGTTTTATGGAGAAATAGCCACCCTACAAATGGTAATAGCGGTACCGAAATACATGCAAGTCAACCAAGAGTCAATTTAATTGACGCCTGTAGTGGCGGTATGGGAATGCATTATGGAGGAGGTGTTTCAAGTCAACCAAACCACTTACGCCATTTGGTGCTTTGGAATTTTGAAGGAAAAGGGTATACAAATACAAATTTTGAATTCTGGAAAAAAAATCAAACCTATGGTAAAATTATCCCTCCAATAGTTTCAGGACTTGTTGGCTTTTCGATAAGTGAAGATACTTCCCAATCTATTTCTGGAACTGACAAACAATACCAAATTAACGAGTCACCAGGATCACATGTTGATGAGCACTCACTTTACGAAACCCAATTGACGCACCGATTAGGAACTATTCCTAGTTGGATAAATACTGCTATAACGCTAGAAAACTTTGACAACACAAAAATTTCAGGATGGTCCACTGAAACTTACAAAGGAAATGCAAACATTTCATGGACACTAGACGCCAAAAATACGAGTGGCTATATAAACAATACCAAACAAATCTATATGCAGTCGGGTAAAAAGGGATTAAAGTCCGGAACAATAACTGGTGGGATTGGTTCTTTTAGTGTTGAGTGTAAAGATTTATGGAGTACCGGAAATCAAAGAAAAATTCGCCTTTTTATCAATGGACAAAGAATCGCAACAAAAAAACATACGGGAACAGAAGTGTATACTTTCAATGTAAACAATATAAATATTGAGGGAGAATTTACTTTAGAGATCAAAAACATATCTAGTAGAACAGCTGACAATACGGTTGCAATTGACAATGTTTCTTGGACAAGTTATGCTCCTATACATCCCATAGCTGTTGAAACAGCATCTAGTAAAAACGTAAAAGTTGGAGATACATTAACACTGACAAAAACAGTATATCCGTACAATGCTATCGATAAGACTGTTACATGGACTTCAAGTGATACAAATATAGCTACTATTGATGCCAATGGTTTTGTAACAGCCGTAAGTACTGGCGTAGCTCAAATGACAGTTAGCACAAATGACGGAAACTATACTGACGTTTGCGCTGTAAATGTTGGAAAGACTGAAACCTTTACAAACAATCCTTTAAATGGATGGACTACTGACTCATTTGTAGGTGATCACAATGTAGAATGGACATTAGATGCAAAAAGCTTAACGGGTTATATGGACGGTAAACATATCTATATGAGATCTGGAAAAACAGGTATTACTTCTGAAACAATTCAAGGTGGGATTTCAAGTTTCTCAGTAGAATGCAAAGATTTGTGGGGAGCAGGCGAAGAGAGAAACATAGAGTTATTGATCAATGGAAATGTGGTTGCGTCACTTACACATATTGGTACTGAAGTATATCACTTTGAGGCAAACAACATAAACATATCGGGTGCTATTCAGATTGCATTGCGAAATGCCTCTACGACAGATACCAATAAGTCTATTGCCATAGACAATATGTATTGGTCTCCATACAACGCAACCTCTAACAAAAGTTGGAAGAAAAATAGTAGTACAACTGAAGCATCTATTACAAAAGGGCACGAAGTATATCCTAATCCATTTAAAGATAGCTTTAACCTTTTATTAAGTGAAGATACAGCAACAATTACATTGTACAATACAAGTGGAGCTATCATTTATCAAAGTCAAAGTGAAGGCAAAAAAGAAATAGAGATTCAACCTTCTTTGACTAGTATACCAAAAGGAGTTTATTTCTTAAAAGTGTCAAACTCAAAAGAAACAAAGACGCTAAAAATATTGAAAATATAACCCTTTAAATCTAATTTAAAGAAAACATACAAACACCATCTTGCTATACTAAAGATGGTGTTTTTGCTTTAGTAAACTTACCTATGCATACGATTGCCCCCTTTTGAAGAACAGTAAATCCCCCCTTATTTACTCAATTTTTATAGAAATTGCATGTTGATAAACACAATTATTTATTGTAAAAACCTGAAAGACCTATATTTATGAATAAAATCAAATTAATAATATTGTTAGCATTATCATTTCAATTTTATGCTTGTAGTTCTCCAGAAACAAAAAGTGTTGATGTTGAGAAACAAATAGCATTTTCTGAAAGGCAACTTTCTCTCTTGTTAAAAGATGCCGAAGCAGCTAACAATATTCCTCGAACAGTTACAGCCAATGGAAAAATGCATTGGATACACGAAAATTTTGATTGGACAGAAGGTTTTTACCCGGGTAGTTCTTGGTACCTATACGAAATTACAAAAGACGAAAAATGGCGTCAAGCGGCAGAAAAATTTCAAGCCATATTTGAAGACCAAAAATACCGATTGACAAACCACGATTTGGGCTTTGTATTCAATTGCTCGTATGGGAATGGCTTCCGTCTGACTGGAAATGAATCTTTTAAAGAAGTAATGATAACAGCAGGGAACTCATTAATCACAAGATTCAACCCTAAAGTTGGATGTATCAAAAGCTGGGATGTAGACAAAGGATGGCAAGCTAAAAGAGGGTGGAAATTCCCTGTAATCATAGACAATATGATGAACTTGGAATTGCTGTTTGAATTGACAAAAATCACAGGAGATGATACCTATCAAAAAATTGCAATTGCCCATGCAAATACAACAATGAAAAACCATTTCAGAGCTGACAATAGCTCTTACCACGTGATTGATTACGACCCTTATACAGGAGCCGTCAGAAAGCGAAATACAGCACAAGGATATGCTCATGAAAGTTCTTGGGCAAGAGGACAAGCTTGGGGTATATACGGATATACTGTATGTTACCGTTACACAAAAGACCCTAAATATCTTGACATGGCAGAAAAAATTGCAGCTTATATATTGAATTTTGAAGGTACTCCTGAAGATGGAATTCCTTATTGGGATTACCACGCACCTCATATACCTAAAGAGCCAAGAGATGCCTCGGCAGCGGCAATCACCGCTTCGGCATTGTTGGAATTAGACACTTATTCTAAACAATCTTATGGGCCCGCTATTGACAAAATTATGAACTCACTAGGATCTGATGCCTATACTGCTAAACTGGGTAGAAATAAGAATTTTATTTTGAAGCACAGTGTTGGAAGTATTCCCCATAATAATGAAATCGATGTCCCTCTAAACTATGCAGATTATTATTATTTGGAAGCATTGACACGTTACAAGAAAATCAGACAATAAAACTTATCAGCTTTGAAATATAAAATACTTTTAATTATTGCTTTTATCAACTTAAACATAAAAGCTCAAGAAAGCACTGTATGGAACGACTATAAAAAGGGAGCTCCAAAAGGCAAAGAAACGATACTGCCCAATTTCTCATTTGCAGGATATAAATACAGTGAAGTCCCCCTTCCTAAAACTGATTTCAAAGTCTTTGATGTAACTGAATATGGAGCCATCGCAAACGATTCACTTTCAGACAAAAAGGCTATTAAAAAAGCTATCGCGGCTGCAGTCAAAAACAGAAAAGGGATTGTTTTTTTCCCTAAAGGAAAATACCATATCAACACAGATGAAGACGACCACTCTCCAATCATAATAAAAGGCTCGAATATCATCTTTAGAGGTGAAGGAGATACCGATGTAGGAAGTACACTATTTTTTGAAAACAACCTTCCCCCAAAAGACCCTAAAAAGTTTTGGACTTGTCCATATGCCATACAAACGACCGCTGGTGGAGGCGATGATTTTATAACAGAAGTGACTTCAAATGCTACTAGAGAAAGTTTTGAAATCAAGGTAAAAAATGCGTCAAGACTCAAAAAAGGGGATTGGATCATCTTAAAGCTTTTAAACAACGACAAAAAGTTAATCGAATACGACACCAAACCATTAGCCGTTGAGCCTGAATGGAAAACAATTTTAAACAAAGGTGTTCAAGTCAACGAAAGACATCAAATAGCGAGTGTAAAAGGAAATAAAATTCGTTTTAAAGAACCTATTCACTACGATGTAAAAAAGAAACATGGATGGAAAATTCACAGGTATGCTCATGTTGAAACATTGGGATTTGAAAACCTCCTATTTGAAGGAAATTGGAAAGAGAAATTTAAACATCACAAATCCGCTAAACACGACGGAGGATGGAGTATCTTAAAAATTTCAAGAGCTGTGAATTCATGGGTGAAAAATTGTACATTTAAAAATGTAAACAATGCGGTATCATTTTCCCAAGCTGCCTATAGTACTGCTTTGAGCTGTGACATCAAAGGAAACATTGGGCACAGTGCCATACATGCCGATGGAGGGTCTACTGGTATTTTACTTGCTGACATCAATGATTATGCAGGGATGCACCATGCAACAGGTGTTGCTGGTGGTAGTACTGCTGCAACAGTAATATGGAGATGTAAGTACCCTGCCCATACGTCATTTGAATCCCATGCATCGCAACCAAGATGTACTCTATTTGACAATATTGAAGGAGGTTTCTTTTCAGGTAGAGCTGGGGGTGCTCGACAAAACTTACCAAACCACGGTCGCCATCTGGTACTTTGGAATTACAAAGCTACAAGTCCTGGAATCCCTGATTTTAGATTTGTGGCTACTGATAGTTGGTATTGGAGAATCGTTCCTCCTATTGTAGTTGGATTTCACGGAAATACGACTACCTTTAACACCAAAGAAGTACAAGTCTTAGAAAGTTTGGGGCAAAAAGTAAAACCCGAATCTCTATTCGAAGAACAATTAAAACTTAGATTGGGAAAACTACCTGATTGGATCGAAAATATTAAAAAACAACAATTAAATTAATAAACTTTAGAAAATGAAAAATATAGTTACAGCTATTGCAATCGCATGTATGTTTGGAGCAAATGTTCAAGCACAACAAAAAATAATGGTTAAAGAAGATGTGTTTATCCAAGGTGGAGAAACTGAGTTCACCGCATTTGGTGAGCAAAAACCTAAAAATTTACGTATATACAAATCTCAGACAAGTGACAAATATTCTCGTATCACTTATCTTAAGTTTGAAATGCCTAAAAAATTGAAAAGTGCTGATAAGATTTCACTCCATATACCCTTGAAGGTATATCCTAATGAAGACAATCCGGACGCGACATTCAACTTGGAAGTTTTTGCTGTTGAAAATGACAAGTGGAGAGAACTTTCGATTACTTGGGATGACGCGCTAGAATTGGGAAGTATGGTAGGTAGTATGGAAGTTCCTCAGTCTGTGGATGGAAAAAACCAAAGATTAGAAATTGAATTGGATGCCAAAGAGGTAAGTAAATTATTCAATGGTAAAAAAGACAGAAAAGTGACGCTAGCTTTGTTAAACAACAATTTCAACAGAGTCAGTGCGATGGCACCTTCTAAAGAACAGTCTTCAAAAGTAGCCTCTTACTTAATGGTAGAATAATCTTACTTATAACAAATAAATAAAGCATGGATTTTCCATGCTTTTTTTTAAAACCACAAAAATGAAAATTCAACCAAAAATTTGGATACTACTTTGTATACTCTCTATGAACATTGGATGTAGTAAAGAA
>JBMZVD010000052.1:0-15862 GCA_049625305.1 Flavicella sp. | reverse complement strand
AAAATGTATTACCATTTGTAGTATATGTGTGAGTATTCTATCACAAAATATCCTATTTTTACGGTGCTTTAAAAATTTTTAAGGCAAAAAAATCTAACAACAATATAAAAACTTAAATCAAAAATGTATTTTATGAAAAAAGTAAAATTGACAAAAGCATTACAACGATGTTTTTTGTTGACCATTTTTTTCTTGGCATCTGTCGTTCAAAATGTTCAGGCGCAATCGAAAAATGTGAAAGGTAATGTAAAGGATGCGTCCGGAGAAGTGCTTCCAGGAGCTAGTATCATTGTAGTTGGTACTTCTGTAGGAACGATGACCGATTTTGACGGGAATTTTGAAGTAAGAGTAGGAGCAGATGCAAAAAGCATATCAGTTTCTTCCTTGGGTTACAAAACACAAGAAATTGCTTTCACTGGACAAGAAGTTATCAATGTAATTTTAGAAGAGGAAAGTAACAAACTAGAAGAAGTTGTCGTTGTAGGATATGGTACTCAAAAGGCAAAAGATGTAACGGGAGCGATCTCGAAAATTAAAGCAGCTGACATTGAGCGAACTAATAACGTAACTGTT
This sequence comes from Flavicella sp., assembly GCA_049625305.1. Lineage (GTDB taxonomy): Bacteria > Bacteroidota > Bacteroidia > Flavobacteriales > Flavobacteriaceae > Flavicella. Next base: position 15,289 of record JBMZVD010000052.1, on the reverse strand, counting down.
GAGCAGGCATTGACAGGTCGTATAGCCGGTGTGAATACAACATCATCGGACGGTAGCTTGGGAGCAGGTATCAATATTCGTATTCGTGGAGGAACTTCAATCAACGCTAATAATGAGCCATTGTATGTAATAGATGGTTTGCCAATTGAAGTAAATTACGATATCGATAATATATCATCTGCGGTTGATACGCCACCTACTTCTCCATTAGCTAACTTAGATCCAGGATCTATTAAATCTATTGAAGTGTTAAAAGATGCATCAGCAGCAGCAATTTATGGTGCAAGAGGGGCAAATGGTGTTGTAATAATTACAACAAAAACGGGAAAGGCTGGTAAAGCAAAATTAACTTTTAACACCAGTACAGCTTTAAGTATTGTTCCTAGAAGCAGGTTTGTAGATGTTATGAATACTTCAGAGTATGGAAGGTTTCAGATATATAGAACTACATCTAACAATGGTAATTACAATCCTGACGCAACTTTTTCTGCTACAGAAGACGGTGTTGCCTACAATGGATTAACTGCAGCAGAACGTGCAGCATATTACGATCGTGATAAAAATACAAATTGGCAAGAAAAGTTGTTCCGTATGGGAGTAGTTAAAAATTACGCATTAGGTGCTTCTGGAGGTACTGAAGGAAACCTATACTCTTTACGAGCTTCTTATTTGAATAATGAGGGTACGGTTAGAAATTCATATTTTAACAGGTATAATGTTACATTTAACTTCCAAAATAAATTGACTGATAAATTAAAAGTTGTATCATCCCTTGCACCAAGTTTTTCTGTGAAAAGAGGACCAACTAGTGGTGGTGGTTTTAACCAACGAAATTTAGGATCAGTTATTAGATCACTTTCAAGACAACCTGACCGAGGTGTTGGAGATGTGTTTGAAGAAGATTCTCAATCAGATCCAGGTGTTTGGTTAGACCCTGTAACGCAGGCGGAGAGAACTCAAACCTTCTCAACTGTATATGGTTTTAATGGGAATTCAAAGTTTATATATGAATTTTCCAAAGGATTTACAGCTAATGTTAGACTTGGATTGAATTATAACAGTGGTGTTACCAAAGCATTTTTCTCAAGAGAATTCGGTAGAGGTCAACAACAAGGAGGATTAGGTACTAGATTTCACTATATCAGTAGTAGTTTAAATGCTCAATATATGTTAAACTATAGAAAAACTTTTAATAAGCATTCTATAACACTACTTGGAGGTTTTACTCAAACAGACGTGACTCGTGATTCAGAGTACATTCAAACCACTAACTTTGAAGTAGAATCAACAGAGTACAATGGTTTACAAAATGGTTTGGATCCTTTGGCTCCTCAAACAATTTTGTTGCAGAAAACTATGAAATCATATTTAGCGAGAGCGAATTATGGTTATGGGGGTAAATACAACCTTACAGTTTCTATGAGAGCAGATGGTACCTCGGTATTTATCAACAATAAATGGGGTTACTTTCCTGCTGCTGCCCTTGGGTGGAATGCACACAAAGAGCAGTTTTTGAAAAATTCTGAAGCAATCTCTAATTTGAAAATGAGATTTAGTTACGGACAGACTGGTAATGCAGGTGTACCTTTTTACGGAGCTTTTGGATTATTAGAAACTCAAAATTATACATTAGGGAACACGACAAATGCTGGATTGTCAAGTGCTTCAGTTACAAATCCTGATTTGAAATGGGAGTTTACTGATCAGTTTGATGGAGGTATTGATTTAGGATTGTTTGACAACCGTATCTCTTTAACAGCAGATGCTTACTACAAGAAAACAACCGACTTATTATTGAGAATGCCTTTGCCAGTTTCTTCTGGTTTTGAAACATGGCTAACAAACGTAGGTAGTGTAGAAAACAAAGGATTGGAATTAGCATTGTCTACAATTAATTTCGATGGTACTTTCAAATGGTCTTCAGAGTTTAATTTTTCACTTAACAGAAATAAAGTATTGGATCTAGGAGGAGCTCCAGAACAGACTTTCGACGATCAGTTTACAAATGGTCAGTCTACAGGTATTCTTAGAGTGGGTGAGAGTTTAGGAAACTGGATAGGATATGAAACAGCTGGTGTTTTTACTTTAGAAGATTTTGAGGGTGATGATTATGTGTCTAACCCAGTTTTGAAACAAGAAGTTCTTGAAAATTATGTGGGTACTAATGCAACTCCAACCTACGGTGATTTAAAGTTTGTAAATCAAAAGACGGTTCCAATTTATGATGATCAAAATAACATTATAGGTTACGAAGCGGACAACATACTTAGTGATGATGATAGAAAGATCATCGCTAGAACACAGCCTAAACATTTCGGTTCTATGTTTAACAAATTCTCTTACAAAGGACTTGAATTAGGAGTGTTTTTCACTTACAAATATGGTTTTGATGTTATCAATGGTAACAAACACCGTATGTCAATGGATCCCGGTCCAAACTGGAACAAAACGGCTGATAGAAATGATTCTTGGACGCATGAGAACCCAACAGGAGTTTACCCAAGACCTGACTATCAATACCAGAAATTTACTGATCTAAGTGTTGAAGATGGAAGTTTTGTAAGGTTGCAAAGTGTAAATTTGTCTTACAGGATACCAACTAAAACAGCTAAAAAACTTGGTTTTTCTAGTCTTAAGTTTTTTACAAATGCTGACAATGTATTTATCTGGACTGACTATACAGGATATGATCCAGAAGTTAGTGTAGCTAGAGGTCAAAGAGCAATTACTAGTGCTGGTTTGGATTACGGTGCTTACCCAAGAACATTAAATATTTCTTTAGGTCTTAATGTTGGATTTTAAATAAAAAAAAATGAAAAATATATATAAGTATTACAGTCTAATGATATTGATGGTATTCCTGTCAGTATCATGTCACGATGAGTTAGAGAAATTACCTATTTCAAATGATTCTCAAGATAATTTTTACACGAATCTTAAGGAGTTAAATATCGGATTAGTTGGTGCATACAGTACATTTAGAAACACTAAAGACGGTTATGGAGAAGCATTTATTAAGATATCTACTCATGGAAGTCATGCGGTTACTTCTCTTCACACTAACTTGAAACAAAATACATATGCTAGATATACATTTGATAATACGGAAGAGTCTTTGGAACGTGTATGGAGAAGTAGTTACAAATTAATTTACAGAACAAATCAAGTAATTGATAGGTCTGAGTCTATTCCGGTTCTTGAAGTGGAAGAACGTTTGAAAACGAGATATATAGCTGAAGCTAAGTTTTTAAGAGCTTTGTGCTATTTTAATTTGGTTCGTTTTTGGGGAGATATACCATTGGTGACAAAGGAACTAACAAATTTGAGTGATACTAGTAAACCAAGAACTTCGGCTGATTTAATATATGACCAAATCATTGAAGATTTGAAATTTGCTGAAGAGAATTTATACAATGCGCATTGGGTTTCTGCAGATACACCAAGCTACTCTGAAGCAGATTTAGGTAGAGCTACAATCGGAGCGGCTAAAGGTTTGTTGTCCAAAGTGTATTTAACTAGAGCAACTTTAAATATTGATACAACTGGAATTGATGATGAATTTTATACGCTTGCTTACGACAAGGCTAAAGAAGTAATGCTTTCGGGTCATTATGAATTAGATCCAAATTATGGTGGTCTATTTAAAATTTCTGGAGAATCCTCACATGAATGGATGTTTCAAGTTCAGTTTGATGACGCCCTATTAGCTCCTGGTGTATGGGGTGGAGTAAACAATCCTGGAGGTCAAAATGGTGCTATTGATAAAGGTTTCGGTAGAACGAATGCTACTTATGATTTAATAAATAGCTACGAAGCAGATGATCCTCGATTGACGCATAACGTATCTTTGGGTAGGTTAGATTCAGACAATAGCATTATTCCTAGTGCAGAACAACGTTATGCATACTGTTATAAATATAGATTTGATATTGCACCTATTAGTCAATTTAAGACAAGTATAAATGCTCCTGTATTAAGATATGCAGACATCGTTTTGGTTTTTGCAGAAGCTTGTGCGAGGATTGGTGGTCTAGATACAGAAATGTTCGATGCATTAGATTTGATTAGATCTAGGGCAAGAGGTACAGGTACTGCACCGATTGCTGTTGATAGAACCTTAACTGGTGAAGCTCTGTATGAAGAAATTTTTTGGGAAAGAGCTAGAGAATTGTGCTTCGAAGGTAAAACCAAATTTGATGTCATGAGATTTGGAGTGGATAAATTTATGGAAGAAGTTAGTGATGAATTGGTATATAAAGATGTTTTTACTGGTGAATTAGAAGATCCTAGTAAGAAATGGTCTACATGGGCAAATAAAGTGGAGACTAAGCACATTTTGTATCCAATACCAGAATCAGAAATGCGAGGAAATAGTCTTATTACCGATACGAATTGGTAAAACCATTCATATTGTTCTTGGTTTGTTGAGTTACCAAGACATTTAATGAAGTAGATAAAGCTTCGTTTTTAAAGAGTATTGTTATCAATAAATATAACAATACTCTTTTTTTTGCTGTTATTCTTATATGAAACTAGTTTTGTATTTGAATAATTTTATTATATTTGTGGTGTAGGCACTTATGCTAAATTTATTAACTTAAACTATTACCCTCATGAGAACTAAATTTTTAACACTTGTATTCTTTTTTACATTAGCTATTGTTTCGGCTCAAAAATCAGCAGAACAAATGGCACAGGGTGTTACTAACGAAATGAAACAAGTACTTTCATTGACAGACGAACAAGCTGATGCGTTATATGTAATTCACCTTGATAAAGTTCAAAAATTACAAGCTGTAAATAAAGATGCTGAGATGGATGCTCCGGCAAAAAAAGATGCAAAACGTTCTATTTATTTAGCTGCTAGAGACAAGTTTTTAACTGTATTTGACAAGCAGACGATGAAGAAATGGTACGCATACCAAAAGGAAAAGCAGAGTAAGAGATAAAATCTTATAAGTAAAGACTCTTATAAGTGATTTACAGTATTTATAAAATTCCTATTTCTAAAAAGATAGGAATTTTATTTTTTAAAACTAAATTTTATAAATAGCATATGCGTTTTTATATAGTATTATTTTTAGTGGTGTCTGGTATGTATTCGTGCAAACAGCACATTCCAAATGAGTTAAAATCTAATTTGAGCTCCGCCATGCAACGCTTCAAAGGAAATGACAGTGAAAATGAGTTGTATACTCGTTTTCGATACAAACCAATCAAAGGTTTGGGGTATGAAGAAGGAGTGCATAGGAGAGATCCTAGCTCCATCATTAAGGTTGATGGGATCTTTTATATGTGGTATACCTACTGTACAGAAACTACCTCTAGTTGGTTAAATGCTGATTTATGGTACGCAACTAGTACAGACGGTATTACTTGGGAAGAACAAGGACCTGCTGTTACTCGTGGAGAAAAAGGGTCATGGGATGATTATTCTGTTTTTACAACCAATATTTTAGTGGCCAATGGAAAGTACTACCTTACCTACCAAGCGAGAACTTTTTTTGAGCAAAGAAATACCATTGGAATGGCTTGGGCAGATTCACCAAGAGGACCATGGACAAAACTACCAGAGCCTATTCTAAAAACTACCCCTGATGGGAAATTAATAGACGAGCACAAAACAGGATTTTCTCAGTTTAAGAATTGTATAGAACCAGGTTCTTGGGATAGTGGTGCCATTCATGATCCTGGAGTAATTGTAAAAGATGGGAAGTTTTTTTTATACTACAAGGGGCATCCAGTAGGAGAGAAAATGTTTGCAGATTCAAAATGGGGAGTTGCTATAGCTGACAAACCTGAAGGTCCTTACATTAAATCCAAATACAACCCTGTGACCAATAGTGGTCACGAAGTGTGGGTATTTCCTTGGAAAACAGGAATCGCTGCTTTGGTAGATTGGGCTGGACCTGAAAAAGGTACTGTTCAGTATTCTGAAGACGGTATCAATTTCGAAGTTATTACTTCTTTAGAAGACATTCCTCCTGCAGGAGGGGCTTACATTGCCGATAAATTTACCGACTCAAAAGACGGGCAAGGGTTTGATTGGGGAGTATGTCATTACGGACGCTCACGCTGGACTTTTTTGGTGAGATTCGAATGTGATTTGAAACGTGATAGTCAAAAACAAATTGGCTGGAACAATTTTAAGCATTACAGTGCGATTAGAGATGTCTATTTGAATCCTGAGAAGTTTGGTGTTACCACTGAAATTCTTCAAGGTAAGAGAATCAAGAAAAAAAATAAACAATTAAATTAATAGAAATGAACTTTAAAGTAAGACATATTGCAGCGATTGCTTTCACTGTGTTGTTAACTTCATGTAATGTAGCAATAAACTCAGGAAACAATGTAGGTGATAAACAAGAAATAAGCGGGACGTTAGATGGGTATTATGACGGAAAGAAAGTGAGTGCTTCTATGCGTCGTTTCTTGGATCAGTGGGATCAAACCGAACCTTCTCAAAATGAATTCTACTCCAGTTTTAGTTATCAAACTATGAAAGGTTTGGAATATGAAGAGGGAATTTCGAGAAGAGATCCAAGTACTGTAATCAAAGTAGATGGTTTGTACTATGTTTACTATACTAGGAGTCCAAAAACAGAAGCTCCTGTAGGGTACAAAAAAGCAACCAAGGAATTACCTGCCAATACTTGGGATCTATGTGATATTTATTATGCAACCTCTAAAGATGGAAAAACTTGGGAAGAGCAAGGACCTTCTGCAGTAAGAGGTCCCGAAGGTGCTTTTGACGATAGATCAGTCTTTACACCAGATATTATGTATTACGAAGGTGTGTATTATTTGTATTACCAAGCTGTAAAGTTTCCCTACACTGAGCGTTCAAAAAACGTAATAGGGATGAGTTATGCGACCAGTCCTGAAGGACCATGGACTCGTCATCCTGAGCCCGTATTGGTTTCAGGAAAACCAGGGAAATTTGCAACGACTTCTACCAAGCGTTCAGATATTACTGAATACGGTGATTTTGACAGTCAAAAAGTACACGATCCAAACCTGATCGTAAGAGATGGAAAGATATGGATGTATTACAAAGCACATCCGATGGGAGTAGGTTCAGAGTATCCTGCACCTAGAGGAGTAGGTTTGAAAAAACCTTATCCTAACTTTTCTATGGGTGTCGCTATTGCTGATTCCCCAAAAGGTCCTTTTGTAAAGCACGAACTAAACCCAGTTTCTGCAAGTGGACATGAGGCTTTGGTTTGGCCATATAAAGACGGCGTTGCCTCTTTGATTACTGCTAACGGACCTGAGAAGAATACCATACAATGGGCAAAAGATGGAGTAAACTTTGATGTAAAAGCACATGTTGTATTACCTCCTGATGCTGCCGGTTTGTATTGTCCTGATAAATATGACAATACAAAAGATGGTAAAGGGTTTACTTGGGGAGTTTGCCATATTGCACAATCAAAAAAACGCCCTTGGTCATACATGATTCAGTTTAAATGTGATCTGTCTCAAGAAGTGAATGATTACAACCACAAAAAAGAGAACATACGTTTTGACGAATATTCTCGAAAAAATTCTACAGGAAGAAGGTAGTTTTTCTTGACAATTTACACGAAAACAGGCTTTTGCCTGTTTTTGTGTAATTAAAAGTGATATTTGTCTATTTTTTAATTTGCATTTACCATACATAGTAATGAAAGATAAAGTTGAAAACACCAAAACTAACTACAATGTTCCCAATCTAGAACGAGGATTGTTGATCATTGAGTTATTAGCGACAAGCCCAAAAGGATATACGCTGACAGAAATCATACAAATACTAAAAATTTCTAAGTCGAGTGCTTTTCGAATTGTCAATACCTTGTTGTTTAAAAACTATTTGCAAAAAAATGAATCGACAAAAAAAATAAATTTGTCAAGAAAAATGCTGACTTTGGGAGTTTCTACCATCAACGAGCAAAGTATTGTTGAAAATGCTATTGATGTCATGCGTGCTTTGCGTGATAATTTGAAAGAATCAGTTATGTTAGGGGTTGTATTAGGTGGGAAAGGAGTTATTTTGGAGCAAGTTGCCTCTTCATACCCTGTAAAGCTATCGGTTGATCAAGGAACTCAATTTAGTTTGCACAGTTCTGTTGGGGGAAAATCTATATTAGCTTATTTGCCGCAAGATGAAGCATTACAAATTCTAAATCTAAATCCACTTACAAAGTATACAGAGCGAACGATTGTCTCCAAAGTAGCTTTTAAAAAAGAACTACTAAAAGTAGCCAATCAAGGTTACGCTATCGATCACGGTGAAGACATTGAAGGGATCAATTGCCTGGGGGCACCTATTTTTAATGAATATGGAACTCCTATTGCCGCACTTTGGATTACAGCACCCTCTGGAAGATTGTCATCTAATGATTTTGCCTTAAAAGGGCCTATTATAAGAGAATATGCCAATCAGATATCTCTTAAGTTGGGTTATAAGGTTAAGTAAAATGTATTAACCATCCATATTTCCTGCATTTCATGAATTTGAATAGTATTTTCTATTGAGTCTTAAGTGCGTATTGTGCATTTTAGTACAATCAACTAAGCAGTCATAATTTTCTACGTATTATATTTTTTCTACAAGATTTAGTACTGTAACTAATTGCAGTATCAATATCTAGTTTGAGTTGTGTGAATTATATTACATATCAAAATATGTTAGTTATTCTGATCACTTCTAAGGTGTTTTGGTAAATACTGATCTTTTGCAGAGTTACGATACTATTAAATATTGAGGTTGGCTTCTCTATTTTATTGGGTATAATTTAACACCATTTATTTTAACTCTAAGTAAAATGCTATCGGTTTTTTGTTGTTAACATTTGTTATCTAACTTTTTAGCTGATTTATTCTTGTTGTATATGTGTTATTTTCAACTTTATCTTGTGTTTTTTTTAAACAAAACATCTTAAATCCTCATATTTTATTGGTGTTGCGTGGTTTTATTAATAATGTGACATCTCTTTCTTTTTAAATTATCCATTCCTACTAAATTTGAAAATCAACAAATTAATCACAAACATTTTATTATGAAAAAAATTACATTTTTAGTAGCTGTGTTGGCTACGACATTTTCTTTCGGGCAAATTAACGATGGAGATTTCGATTTTGATACCTCTCATACTTTTCCTGGTAAATCTAATTATAAGGTTGTTATAGATGATACAAATAAAGCTTCTTTAGGAGAGAAGTGGTTCAGATTCACTGCAAATGGACTCTTCACTGTAACACCTGAAAAGAAGCTTATTAGAACAGATATGGACAAACAGAATGCATTAGGTCAATACTTTTACATTAGCAATGCTGGAGTATATGATTTTAAAGTTTCTGTTTTAGTTGATAAAGATGCAAACGCAGTAGTCAGTGAAGGTGCTACTGCAGGTTCTAAAAAAACAATTCAGTTTAATATTTTAAAGAATGATGGAACTCTTGCTTCAAAACAGCCTGCATTTCTTTCAGATGGTGGACAATACGACCAGCTAGGAGTTGTTGTAGACCCATTAAATGCTGATGGAACTACTCTAAATCTTGTTAAAAAAGCCTATCTTGCTGAAGGATGGTATTGTTTAAAATATACTTTTGTTACAAGTTTGTTCACATGTCCAGGCGGTTCAACATGTGGAGACTCAACAGTAACAATTGATGATGTTTCTTTAGAATTTGATGCTAATGCAACACAAACATTGGCTTCTGAAGCAAACGCTGTAGCTGGATTGTCAGTATATCCAAACCCTGCATCTGATGTAGTAAATGTGTCTGCTGCTGAGTCTATCGAAGCTGTTTCTTTGGTTAACGCTTTAGGACAAACAGTTGCTGCACCATTCAATGGATCTTCTGTTGACGTTGCTGGATTGCCAAATGGTGTATACATCTTAACTGTTGTAGCTGGTGGAAAATCTTCAGCTCAAAAAGTTGTAATAAAGTAATCACTTTACTTTTTTAATTACATTAAAACCTCAAACTTTACGTTTGAGGTTTTTTTTGTAGTTATTTTATTTGTGATATTGTATTTTCGCTTTAATATAGTTTCTCAAGCTTAATTACTATTGTAATTAATATAAACAATCAATAATAAAATAATTTACAGATTCTTCACTTAATATTGTTGACAAGTCGGTATGATTTACAAGAAATAGTTGACAAACTCTATTGAGTAGACTAATATCTTTAATTGAAGGTACTTATACTTTATCTTTTCTTGTGATAAAGCAATCTACAGATCCGCCTATAAATTATTACGTTTTGTTAAAGAATATGTTCATATGCTTTTATTCTAGTATTCTACAGGTAATGGAGTTAAATAAGCTTTTTTTTCAGTGGTAGCAGCTGAAATTTATTCTCAATTTAAATCTGTTGGCACAAATTTGTAGCTAAAACAATCTACAAGAATTGTTTCAACAAAAAATATCCTTGCTACTTTTGATGTAGATGCCAACGTTGACTTAAACGTTTACATACCACAACAAACGTCTATACACTAAGCTGTGATTATTATCATATTGAAATTGATAATATTGTTATCACTCTTATCATTATCTCTAATGAATTAAATGTAGTTATTAGACTGTTAATATACCCAAATCCTTCATCTGATTTAGTAAATATATCTGTTGTCGAGTCTACCGAATCTGTTTCTTTGGTTGGCGCTTTTGTAAAAACTTTAGCTGCATCATTCAATGTGGCTTTTCTAGACGTTGCTTTATTGTCATTCGCTGTACGTATCTTGACTATAGTAGATGAAGGAAAATTTCTTCTCAAAAAGTTATTGTAGAGTTAGCTTTTCAGAATTTTAATACTTTTTAAAACCTAAAACACTTTATTTAAGGTCTTTAGTTTTTTTTTGTTTTTTTTATGTAGAGTTAAATTGGTTTGTCTAATTTTTATTTTTCCGCTTTTGTTTTGTTCTTAAAGAAATGTTATTGATTTGGTGCAATTTGTATTATTCTGCTGTTAATTTGTGTTATTATTATTGCAAAGCATTCGAAACGAATGTTATAACAAATTAAATCAATCAACATTTTACATTATGAAAAAAATTACATTTATCATGACAGTGCTTATTTCCTCACTGTCATTTGCTCAATTTTCCAACGATTTTACTGGAGTAACTGAAGTAAAAGCTCCAAGTGATGCTACTACTAACGAATGGTTTACTTGGCCTAATAATGCCGCTCAAGTATCTGTTGATACCACTAATGAATGGGCTGTTTTGACACCTGTTGACAAAAATGCTGTTTTGAATATTAAATATACATTAGATTCTGGAGATTATGTTATTGGTTTCGATATTAAGAGATCCGCTGGTACTACTGCAAAGCCTTTATCTGTTTTTGTTAGGGATAATACACAGACAATTTACCAAGCTGTTGCTTTGAATGATAATTCTGGTGATGGTATTATAAACGAAGCATCCTGGTCAACACCTGTTTACGATACATTTAGGGTTCTAGCTAATAATATAACAGAGACTTTTAAAACGTATTCTTTCAATACTACAGTCGCTCCAGGGTCTAATGGAAAAACAATAATGGTTTCATTTAGTTACGATAAAGATGGAGGTGATTTACACTTTGATAATTTTTCAATTACAGAAGCTACTTTAAGTTCTGATGCAGAAGGTGTAGCTGGTTTGTCTGTATATCCTAACCCTGCAAATGATGTTATCTATATTTCATCTGCATCTTCAGTGCAGACAGTTTCTTTGGTTAACGCTTTAGGACAAACAGTTGCTGCACCATTCAATGGGTCATCTGTTGATGTTGCTGGATTGCCAAACGGTGTATACATCTTAACTGTTGTAGCTGGTGGAAAATCTTCTGCTCAAAAAGTTGTAGTAGAGTAATTACTTTACTTTTTTAATTACATTAAAACCTCAAACTTTATGTTTGAGGTTTTTTTTGTAGTTATAATGCTGTTTTTTGAAATGCTTTATTTTTTAGTTTTTTTTACCAAAGCGTGTTTTATTCTATTTGTTATATTATTACATATGTTTGAATTGTTAATATTGTTGAAATTCCCAAAAAAAATTAGTATTTTTATTCAATTCAAACAATTTACTTTTATGAAAAAAATTACATTTATTGTGACAATGTGTCTTTCATCATTGTTAACTGCGCAATTCTCAAATGATTTTTCAACTACTACTGCCTCAGCTGTTCCGAGTTCTGGATATGGTAATAATGAATGGTATACATGGAGCACCAAAGTTGACTATGTTACCATTGATACCGTAAATGATCACGCAGTTATGAGTCCTCCTGAAACTTCAACATCTATTTTGAATATTAAAAACCCACTTTCAGCTGGAGAGTATGTTGTTAGTTTTAGTGTTAAATGGGTGTCTGGAACTAAAAGAGTTTTTTCTGTTTTTGTAAGAGATAACACAAATGGAGCAATCGCATATCAAGATATTGCGCTGAATGATAATTCAAACGGTGGTGTTTTATGGGATGCAACTGATAATCAGATTAATCTCCAATACAAAAAATTTAGAATTCCCGCTCAAGAACTTGAATTAGGCGTTGCTAAAACATTTTCTTTTAATACTTCAATTGCTAGTGCATCTGATGGAAAAGCAATCATGTTTTCACATATGATAGATAAGGATGGAGGTGTCTTTCATTTTGATAATTTCACAGTTACTTCATTTACTGCAAGTGCTGATAATAAACTTGATACCTCTTTAAAAATTTATCCAAACCCTGCGTCTGATGAAGTATACGTATCTGCTACTGAAGCTATCGAGTCTGTTTCTTTGACAAACGCATTAGGTCAAACAGTTCCTGCTATTTTTAATGGATCTTCTGTTGATGTTGCTGCATTGCCAAACGATGTGTATGTCTTAACTGTAGTTGCAGGTGGTAAATCATCTTCTCAAAAAGTGATTGTAGACTAATTACTACAATTTTTAAGTGCAATAAAAGCCTCAAACTTCATGTTTGAGGCTTTTCTTTTGATATATGTTAATTTTTGCTTCAAATCCTATGTTTTTAAGAGTTTAGTAAATTGATTTGTTACAAAAGCGTCATCCCTTGTGCATTTATTGCTATTGTTTAAAAATCAATTTCAATAATTTTATGTCAAACATTAAACAATCAATTATGAAAAAAATTACTTTTATTTTAGCTGCCTTGGCTACGACATTATCTTTTGGACAAACCAATTTGTTCACAGATGGAACTATTTCAACAACAACAACACTATCCGATAGAGCTGATTACGTTGCGCCTGATAGCGGTAATTTAGGTGTTTGGTATGAAAATCACCATCAAGATGGAGCTGCTCCAACAATAGTTGATAAAGCTGTAAAATACGTTGCTCAGGCCAAAACGGTTGGTATTGGTCAAAATGTCAATATTTCTGAAGAGGGTATTTACGAATTGAAAGTGAAAATATCTACCTCTGCTGATGCTGAAGTCTCTACAAAAAAAATTGCATTCTTGTTTTTTAAGGATAATGTAACAGTAACCACTAATAAAATGCAATGTTTTGTAACGGATGATTTAGCTAATTTTGATGCGGCATCTTACCAAGCACCAATACCTGCTAAAGGTACTTCAAAAACGTACACAAGAAATTTAAGATTTGAGGCTTCTGAAGTAGGATATGTTGGTTTTAAATTAAACCTAGGTAATGGATTATTGACAGCTGGTAGTATTACTTTCGATGATTTTTCACTTGTTCATGTGCCGAATTCAAACTTGTCTAATGATAATAACGCTGTATCAGGATTGAATATATATCCAAATCCAGTCTCTGATAAATTGTTTGTATCCGCTACTGATATAGTAGAAGCTGTTTCACTTGTAAATGCTCTTGGTCAATCAATTTCTGCACCCTATAATGGTTCAACTGTTGATGTTTCTAAATTGCCAAAAGGAGTATATATCTTAACTGTTTTTGCTGACGGTAAATCCTCTGCTAAAAAAATTGTTGTAGAGTAACAGATTTTTACATCCAAATTTATATTAAACCTCAAACGATTTTCGTTTGAGGTTTTTTTTTAAATGATCTAACCTGTAACATGTGCTAATGATATTGTTTTTTTTAGTATAACTTCTTAAGAAAACTCTATATCTTAATACTTAGCATGTATGATGAATCACATGGAGATTGTTAATGAATTCAGATTTATATAGTTACATGTTTGTGTTCCTAATGAGGATTCTGCGACATTTATTTTAAATAAATTACTAAATCGAGCAATTAAAATTATTAATAGGTCATGATTTGACACGCATGTTACAACGTGTCTTTAATAGGTGTTTCAAGTTTGCAGAAAGTTATTTAGTGATTAATTTTTTTTTCAGGTGGACAACATCACAAAAAGCGATTCTTAATTACGAATCTATTTGGTGAAAGGACCGTTTTGAGATATTAAAATTGTAATTTTTTTGGTGTGAATTTACTTATTTTATGTTTCATTTGATCAATTCTAAAACTAAGTTAAATAATAGCTTGGTCTTGTTTTAATGTGTTTATGTCATAATTAAAATGCTATTGGTCTAAAGTTTAAAGCTTTTCAAAATATTGTTTTTTAAATTTATGTGTAAATCTTAAACTAAAACAATGAAACCTTTAAAATTACTTTTATCAATTTTCGTATTTCTGACTGTCCAAAATACTAGCTCACAAATTATTGATAATGATTTTTCAACCACTCAAACAACCATACCTGAAGTTGCGAATGTAGATAATACATATCTCAACAAATGGTATACTTGGAATGGGGCTAGTGCGACTGTTACTACCGCTGATGGTTACGGTATCATGCAGCCTATTTCTAACAAAGGCGCGAACTTTGTAATAAAGGAAAATTATCCAGCAGGTGATTATGTCGTAAGTTTTGATTTTAAAAAAGAAAGCGGAGAGTCAAAAGATATTTTTGTAAATAGTAAATCAGGTCCTACTTTTATGACGATAACTTTGAATGGTAATTCTAATGGAGGTGAGGTTGTGGATGCTTTTTTAAATGGACAGGTGGTAGCTACAAATGTGCGATTCAAAATAAAAAGGGCGAATGTGAGTTCGTCGTGGCAGACCTATTCTTTTGATTTCAATGTACCTGCTAGTTTTGCTGGAACTCAAGTTTATTCTGCAGTTTCTGTTGGTAGCATGCCAAATCCTGGTGTGTTTAATTTGGATAATTTTACTATTACTGAAAAAACAAAAACAACTATGTCAGTCAGTGTTAGTGATATCTCTTCAAGGGTTTATCCAAATCCAGCCAAAGATATCATTAATATCAATTCTAACATAGGAGAATTCTCTGCCTCTT
>JBMZVD010000051.1:0-16047 GCA_049625305.1 Flavicella sp. | reverse complement strand
TCAAAATAGGAAATTCTGGATGAAAAATCAATTTGTAAGTTTTTAGAGACTAAATAAGCAAAACCAAATGCAATTTGATAAGTGTTTTTAGTTTCTGTGATTATATTGTAAGTTTCGGCAAAGGAAGACCAATTGTTATTGAACGCATAATTTGTAGAGATACTTGCTACATATTCTGCATTGACTCCATTTTTAGAAATATTATAGCCAAAGTTAGAAAGTATGTTCCAAATCGAGTTAACTTTGTGGTGTAGTAAAATACTTGCCCCAATACCTTCAAAACCATCAGATTTTTTGCGATTAATGTATTCCGCTTTAATAGCTATAGAAGGTATAAATTTTGACCAATTAAATGCGGTTCTTTTATTCCAACTTCTGATTTCATCATTGTGATTTTTTATTTTGTGATCGTATGCTAAAAACTTGAATCCAATATTTTTAAACTCAATAGTATTATCTAGATAGCTATAAATTGGAGATGGATTGGTGTTGTAAAGGTTGTACTTGAATTTGATTGGTACAATATTCTGAATTCCATGTACAAACTCAGCTTTTACTTCTATTTGTTCGAACAAGATTCCACTTCGAATGTTCAAATTATTTTGATAAGATAATTGTAAAGGGCTATGATTGTATTTGTTAAAAATTAAGGAGACCCCATTCTCTATTTGAATGATGTTTTTACCAATACTATAAGCATTTTCCGTATGTCCAGGTCTATTAGAATTGATAATATCGGTATACTGTGCAGTAGTCTTTGCACATACCAATATAAAAAGTATGAACCTAAATAAATTTTTCATCAAGGGGTAAAATAATCGTCAAAGATAATATTTTATTAATAGCAACGTACTCGTAAAGCTTAAATTGTTATTTTTGCCATAAAATTGATTTAACATCATGGAGGAAGCAGGTATTATAGGTTTTATGCGTACTTTAATAATCATGTTATTAGTGCTTTACGGCTTGCGGTTTTTGTCAAGGACTTTGTTTCCTTGGTTACTGAAAAATGCAGTAAAAAAAGCACAAGAACGTGCCCAACAGCAGTTTCAAAATTCACATTCGAATTACGAAAAATCAGGGAAGGTTGGTGAAACTACCATTGATAAAAAACCCCAAAAAAAATCGCAATCAAGTTCAAACAATGTAGGTGATTACGTAGATTTTGAAGAGATTGATTGATTTTCAGCTTTTTTATTTCTTAGTTCTTTATTAGACAATGTTTATTATATTTGCCGATGTAAAATTGAAGTGTACACTTACATTTCAACTAAAATTACTTTTTAAGACACAATAACAATTAATATATTATGTACAATTTACTGAAAGGAAAACGAGGTATTATTTTTGGCGCATTGGATTCAAATTCTATAGCTTGGAAAGTTGCAGAACGCGCTCATGAAGAGGGAGCGACTTTTGTTTTGACAAATGCACCTATCGCTATGCGTATGGGAACAATCAATGAACTAGCAGAAAAAACAGGTTCTCAAGTAATTCCAGCTGACGCAACATCTATGGATGATTTGTCTAACTTAATCGACAAGTCTGTTGAAATTTTAGGTGGGAAAATCGATTTTGTTTTGCATTCTATTGGAATGTCTTTGAACGTAAGAAAAGCAAAACATTATACTGATTCTAACTATGACTTTACACACAAAGGTTTTGATATTTCTGCTTTGTCCTTTCATAGAGTGATGAATTTGTTATACAACAAGCAAGCTATGAGTGAATGGGGGTCAATTGTTGCTTTGACTTACATGGCGGCACAACGTGTTTTTCCTGATTATAATGATATGGCTGATAACAAAGCATATTTAGAGTCTGTTGCTCGTAGTTTTGGCTATTTCTTTGGTAGAGATCACAATGTACGTGTAAATACAATTTCTCAATCACCAACTCCTACAACTGCAGGTAGTGGTGTGAAAGGGTTTGATGGATTTATCAATTATGCATCAGATATGTCTCCTCTAGGAAACGCAACTGCTGCAGATTGTGCAGATTATACAATATCATTGTTCTCAGATTTGACAAAAAAGGTTACAATGCAAAACTTGTTCCACGACGGAGGATTCTCTAATGTGGGTGTAAGTACTGCTGTGATGTCAAAATTTGTTGACGAAGAAGCATAAACACGATACCAAACATTTTAAAAATGCAAATTGATTTTATTGTCAATTTGCATTTTTTTTTGGTGTTTTCTAAGTTTTTCACACATTAGGTTTTGTATATTAGCCCTTTCTAGTAGCATCTATGGATATAGTATTTTCAATAATTGTTCCGGTATACAACAGACCTAATGAAGTCGATGAATTATTACGGAGTTTGACTTTGCAAACTTTTGCTCATCCTTTTGAAGTTATTGTGGTGGAGGATGGTTCAACTGAGAAAAGTGAAGCAATTGTAGCGGGGTACAAATCACAATTGCAATTGCGATATTTTTATACTCATAATCAAGGAGCAGGAAAAAGTAGAAACTTTGGAATGCAAAAGGCACTAGGAAACTATTTTGTGATTTTTGATTCAGACTGTATTATCCCTGAGCAGTACTTAGAGATAGTTTATCAAAAACTAAACAAAAATTACACCGATGCTTTTGGTGGTCCCGACGCTGCTCACGATAGTTTTACAAATATTCAAAAAGCAATTAATTATTCGATGACTTCCCTGTTGACAACAGGAGGTATTAGAGGGAAAAACAAGAGTGTTGGAAGATTCCAACCTAGAAGTTTTAACCTAGGGATATCAAAGAAAGCATTTGAGAAAACTCAAGGATTTTCTGACTTAAAAGTTGGTGAAGA
The DNA here is from genome assembly GCA_049625305.1 of Flavicella sp. Classification (GTDB taxonomy): domain Bacteria; phylum Bacteroidota; class Bacteroidia; order Flavobacteriales; family Flavobacteriaceae; genus Flavicella. Next base: position 13,249 of record JBMZVD010000051.1, on the reverse strand, counting down.
CATCGATTTAACATTTCGACTTTGGGAAGCTGGTTTTCAAACCCAGCTTTTAGTTGACGCTTTTGTGTATCACAAAAGAAGAACAACCCTTCAACAGTTTTACAAACAGACACATGCCTTTGGTTCTGCGAGACCTTTCCTAAACAAAAGATTTCCGGGAACAGCAAAAATCACTTATCTATTTCCGAGCTTTTTTTTGTTGGGGCTTTTAGGAACTTTTTTGCTGTCTTACTTAGGTATCTTTATAGGTGTAATTGTCTATGCAATATATTATATAGCACTTTTTCTTGTCGTTTTTCAACAGAGTAAAAGTCTAAAGGTGGCTCTGTTGTCTATTGCTACAACTTCAGTTCAGTTTTACGGTTACGGAACGGGATTTATAAAAGGACTTTTAAAAAAATATTGATCAAAAACCGAATTCAATAAATAATTAATAGAGCGCTTTATTCTATTGTATCGTATTCAATCAAGAATAAGGTTTCGTTTTCTTTTTTCATTTTGTACACCTCTCTAGCATATTTTTCAAGTTGTTTAGGGTCCTGTAATGCTTTGATCATCTCCTTGTTGGCCACAATTTCTTTTTTGTAGAACTCAATATCTTTTTTGAGTGCTTCTATTTCTCGATTGTATTCAATATGATTCATGTAAGAATTTGTGTCTGAAAAAAGCATCCAAATTGCAAACACAATAAAAATCAAAACATATCTATTGCTGATAAAACGGAACAATCGGTTTTTTTTAAGTGTTTGTAAATATTGCATGTCCTATAATATTTTTTGTTTAACAAACTGCACCAATAATCCCAAAGCTTCAGTGTTTTTGTTATCTGCAGGAATAATAATATTGGCCAGTTTTTTAGTGGGCTCAATGAATAAATCATGCATGGGTTTTAAGGTGTCTCTGTACCTATTAATTACTTCGTTTACGTCTCTTCCTCTTTCTTTGGTATCACGTAGCAAACGTCGAATCAGCCTTTCATCTGCGTCAGTATCTACAAATATTTTTAAGTCGAATAAGTTCAACATCAATTCATGACTCAATACTAAAATGCCTTCTACAATGATTATTTTTTTTGGATTGACAATCGTTATTTCATTGGTTCTGTTGTGGGTGATAAAAGAGTAGTTTGGACGCTCAATTGTGTTTCCTTTTTTTAGTTCTAAAAGTTGAGCGGCTAAGAGTTCAAAGTCAATAGCATCAGGATGGTCAAAATTGATCAATGCTCGATCTTCCAATGGAATTTCATCAGTTCTTTTATAATAGGCGTCCTGAGATATTACACAGATTTCGTCTTTGCTAAAAGAGGCCTCCAAGTTAGAAACCAGTGTCGTTTTTCCACTAGCTGTTCCTCCAGTAATTCCAATGATATACATGTATTTTTTTTACAAAGCTACAAAAAATACAAATGCTAATAGGCTATTAATAGCATTTGTATTTATTTCAAGCATGTGATGTTTTAGGGTGTTATTCAAAAAAAAACCTTGAGAATTCTCAAGGTTTTATTTCTGATATGTCTATTTCGTTAGCACATTTTAAAATCTAGTAATAACTCACCTTCGATTGAAGCTTGTAAGTGATCCCCTTTAAAAGTTTGACCAGCTCCAGTGGCTGGGGTTCCAGTAAAGATTATATCTCCAGGTTCTAATGTCATAAACTTGGAGATGTAACTGATAATTTCTTTAAAATTATAAATCATCAACGAAGTGTTTCCAACTTGTTTTTGTTCACCGTTTATCTTTAAATCAAAGTTGATGTTTTCAAGATCTTTGTGTGATGATATAGGTTGAAATTTAGAAATAGGAGCAGCTCCATCAAACCCTTTAGCTAAATCCCAAGGGGCTTTGATAGCTCTGTAATCAGCCAGTACGTCTTTCGCGGTATAGTCAATCCCTACTGCTATTTCTGAGATATAAGTTACTGCATCTTCTTCTGAAATGTCTTTTCCTGTTTTACCGATTTTAACCACCAACTCAACTTCATAAGCTAAATTCTCTGTAATTGAAGGAAACAGTACGTCCTCGTTATTCTCTACCAAACTACTTTCTGGCTTAGAAAAGATCACTTGTTTTCCATCTTTTACAGCTTTGATGTCTTCTACATCATTCACATAGTTTTTACCGATACCTAATATTTTCATTTTGTTTATTTTTAATTTTTTCAAAGGTACTTTTTATTTGAATTTTAAAAAGTAAATTCTATGTTTTCTCTAATACCTTTTATGTATGTGCAAAAAAAATGTCCACATTTTATATGCAGACATTTAGAATTTTATTCAGAGGTTTAAAGCGAAAAAGCCTTTTTCACCTTTTCGACATAATCTAATTTTTCCCATGTAAATGTTTCTACTTCTTGTTCAACAACATCTCCATTAGGAGCTTCGTATCGAACCATTTTGGTTTCAGGGGTTCTTCCCATATGACCATAAGCAGCAGTCTCTAAATAAATAGGATTTCTCAATTTCAATCTATTTTCAATAGCGATAGGGCGCATGTCGAATACCTCACTAATCAATGTAGCTATCTCTCCGTCTGATAGTGATACTTTTGAAGAACCGTATGTGTTTACAAAGATTCCCATAGGTTCCACAACACCAATTGCATAAGATACTTGAACAAGAATCTCGTCTGCAACGCCTGCAGCTACTAAATTTTTTGCTATATGACGTGTTGCATATGCAGCTGAGCGATCCACTTTACTTGGGTCTTTTCCACTGAATGCTCCACCACCATGAGCTCCTTTACCACCATAGGTGTCAACAATAATTTTTCTACCAGTCAATCCGGTGTCTCCGTGAGGTCCACCGATTACAAATTTTCCAGTAGGATTGATGTGGTATTTGATATCATCTCCAAACAATACTTGGATTTCTTGAGGTAGTTTGGAGATTACTCGAGGAATCAAAATACTGATGATATCGTTTTCAATTTTTTTGAGCATTACAGAGTCATCTGCATCAAAAGGATCATGTTGTGTAGAGAGAACAATAGCTTCTATTCGTTGAGGTTTGTTTTCGTCAGAATACTCTATAGTCACTTGGCTCTTCGCATCAGGTCTCAAATAAGTAATTTCTTTATTTTCTCTTCGTAATGCTGCGAGTTCAATCAACAAACGATGTGATAACTCCAATGCAAGTGGCATAAAGTTTTCAGTTTCATTGGTTGCGTATCCAAACATCATTCCTTGGTCTCCTGCGCCTTGTTCCTCTTTTGAATCCCTGTCGACCCCTCTGTTAATATCGTCTGATTGCTCATGAATTGCAGATAAAACTCCACAAGAGTTACCGTCAAATTGGTATTCTCCTTTGGTGTATCCTATCTTATTGATGGTTTGTCTAGCAATTTTTTGAACGTCTAAGTATGTCTTTGATTTTACTTCTCCCGCAAGAACAACTTGTCCAGTGGTAACCAAAGTTTCACAAGCTACTTTGGACTCTGGGTCAAAAGCCATAAAATTATCGATTAAAGCATCAGAAATCTGATCTGCAACCTTGTCTGGGTGTCCTTCCGAAACGGATTCGGATGTAAATAAATATGCCATAATGTATGTAGTATTATGAGTGTTTTTATATCAGTAAAGTGGAAAATGTGAAATTATGCCTGAAAGGAAAGGCAAAAGAAGTAGTTTAAATTACTGCTTTAGCTCTTTTTTTACGAGGTGGCAATCAGTCAAATCTTTCCTCTTATTTTTTATTAAGTTGCAAAACTAAAAAAAAGAAACGGATTTTAAAAAATTGTTTTATAAATTTGACACATTATTTTTTACATACATTAACATTATTTTATTTATGAATCAGCTTTAACTACTTTCATCATTAAAATACTAAACAAATTATCATGAGTACTCAAAACATTGCAACGCAAGCATTACATGCAGGCCACAATACAGATCAAACATCAGGAACTAGATCTGTACCTATTTATCAAACTTCATCTTACGTATTTAACGATACAGATCACGCTGCAAACTTATTTGCATTAAAAGAATTAGGTTTTATTTATACGCGTTTGAACAACCCAACAAATGATATCTTACAACAGCGCTTGGCAGCTATCGAAGGTGGTGTTGGTGCCGTTGTGTTTGCTTCAGGTACTTCTGCTATTGCAACTGGTTTAATGACTTTGTTACGTGCAGGTGATCACATCGTTGCTTCTAGTAGTTTGTATGGAGGTACTTATAATTTATTAAATGTTACACTTCCAAGATTAGGAATTACAACTACTTTTGTGGATGCTTCAAACCCAGAAAACTTTAAAGCTGCTGTACAAGACAATACCAGAGCATTTTTTGTTGAGTCTTTGGGGAATCCAAAGTTAGATGTTTTAGATTTAGAAGCTATTTCAGGCTTCTCTAAAGAAGCAGGAGTTCCTTTTATTGTGGATAATACAGTAGCTACGCCTGGTTTGTTAAACCCAATTAAGCATGGAGCGAATTTAGTAATTCACTCTTTGACAAAATACATAGGAGGGCAAGGGAACTCTATTGGAGGTGCGATTATTGATGCGGGTACTTTTGATTGGACAAACGGTAAATTTCCAGAATTTACTGAGCCTTCTGCAGGATACCATGGGTTGGTATACAGTGAAGCTTTAGGTGCAGCTGCCTTTACATTTAAATTAATCTTGGAAGGTTTGCGTGATTTTGGTGGTGCGTTGAGTCCATTCAATGCTTTTCAAATCATTCAAGGATTAGAGACACTACCTGTCAGAATCAAACAACACAGTCAAAACGCTTTGGCTTTGGCTGAATGGTTAGAATCTCGCGATGAGGTTGCATGGGTAAATTACCCTGGATTGAAAAGTAGTAAATACAATGAATTGGCAAATAAATACTTACCAGAGGGTCAGAGTGGTATTGTTACCTTCGGAATCAAAGGTGGTTTTGAAGCGGCTAAGTCTGTAACGGATGCTACTGAAGTATTTTCATTGTTGGCAAATATTGGAGATACCAAATCATTGATCATACACCCAGCAAGCACTACACACCAACAGTTAACTGCTGAGGAGCAAGCAAGTGCAGGGGTGACTCAAGATTTGATTCGTCTATCTGTAGGATTAGAAAATGTTGAAGATTTAAAAGCTGATTTAGAAAAAGCCTTTGCTACTTTGTAGGCATCAGCTTTATCATTCTATAACTATAAAACCTGTTTTGATATAATCAAAACAGGTTTTTTTGTAAATGATGGTGCTTTTCTTTATTTTTTTTCTAATTTTGCAGTGAAGTTCCTAATTTTATTGAATATGTTATCAAGAAAGGCGGAGGGATTAGACCCGTTGAAGCCTTAGCAACCCTTTACTCTAGTAAAGAAGGTGCTAAATTCTACCTGAAAGATATTCGGATAGATAACTCACATTTTAGTCTCCTTTTTTATAACAGCCTCATGAATTAAGAAACGAATTCGTTTATTAACACAGAATAGAGAGACGTTGAACAATAGTTTAAAATACCTTCAAATAGAAGACTTCACAACTGAAACGGGCGTGATTTATGACGAGATAGAACTCTCTTATGAGCTGTTTGGTCAAGAGTTACATACGGCTCCTGTAATTATGGTCAATCATGCTTTGACCGGAAATTCAGATGTGGCAGGAACTTTTGCGGGTTGGTGGCGAGGTATCATTTCTCCAGGTAATTTAATCGACACAGAAAAGTATACCATTCTATGTTTTAACATACCAGGAAATGGATACGATAAAAAACCTGGAAATCTCATAGATAGTTATAAAGATTTTACAGCACGAGACATTGCGAAACTTTTTGGTTTGGGATTGGAAACTTTAGGAATTCTAAAACTCCATGTTTTGATTGGAGGTTCGCTTGGAGGAGGTATTGCATGGGAGATGGCAGTTCTCTTTCCTGATTTGTCAGACTATTTGATCGCTGTTGCAACTGATTGGAAGGCAACAGATTGGATTTTAGCACACAACAAGGTGCAAGAACAAATTTTGTTAAATTCTAAAAAACCAGTGCACGATGCACGTATGATGGCTATGCTTTTCTACAGAACTGCAGCTTCTTTTAAAGAGAAATTTGATAGATCTATCAATGAAAACCTTGGAATACCCAATGTTGAAAGTTGGTTGCTACACCATGGATATCAACTAGAAAACAGGTACCATTTAAAAGCATATAAAATGGTAAACAACCTTTTGTCTACTTTAGATATCACTAGGGATAGAGGTAGTTTTGAATTAGTTGCCAAAACAATCAAAGCAAAAATAATTCAAATAGGAATCGATTCTGATTTCTTTTTTGTGCCTCAAGAGAATATTGAAACTAAGGCGGTCTTGGATAAAATGGGGATTAGCAATGTTTATAAAGAAATTAAATCCATTCATGGGCATGATGGGTTTTTGGTAGAAGACGAACAATTGATAACACTGTTACAAGGAATATTTTAAAAAATACAATTGCATTTTAACAGCAATAAAACACACACTATGAAAGTATTAAAGTTTGGAGGTAAATCGTTGGCCAATGGTAAAGGGCTAGAATGTGTGTTAGATATTCTGACACAAAAACACAAGAATAAAGAACAAAATGTAGCTGTGCTCTCTGCTAGAGGGACTGCTACTAATGATCTTGAACGTATATTAGAAAAAGCCAAAAAGAATACTTCCTACAAAAAGTCTTTTGAGGCTTTTAAATCATACCAATCTTTACCAGCTCCCGATTTTGATTTAACTGAAGAATTTGATTTGCTAGGGAAAATTTTTGAAGGGGTACATCTTCTAGGTGATTACAGTCCTAAAATAAAGGACCTCGTTTTAGCACAAGGAGAAATTATCTCGGCGAAGCTTGTAACTTGCCTTCTTAAAAAGCGAGAAGTTGTAGCTGAATTTATAGACGCAAGAAATTTGTTGACTACAGATGATGCTTTTGGTGACGCTGTGTTATCTGAGGAGCAATCAGAACAAAATGTAAGAGATTTCTTTGCAGAGAAACCAAAAGATGTGCTGTTCGTTATGACAGGTTTTATAGCATCAAATACTGAAAGAGAGACCACAACTTTAGGGAGAAATGGAAGCAATTATACAGCTTCCTTATTGGCCAATTATTTGGATGCAGAAGAGTTGCAAAACTTCACGCATGTTGATGGAATTTACACTGCCAATCCAGAATTGGTTCCTAATGCTCGAAAAATTGAAAATTTGTCGTTCAAGGAAGCCAACGAGTTGGCAAACTTTGGGGCTTATATTCTCAATGCTAAGGCAATCATTCCTCTGACAGAAAAAAACATTCCACTACGTATCTTAAACACATTTGAGCATACAAACAATGGAACATTGGTTACCCGAGATCACAAATCAAAAGATGGAATCAAAGCTATATCTGTGTTGGAAAATATGGCACTCATCTCTCTTGAGGGGAAAGGACTTTCAGGCAAAGTAGGAGTCGATGCTCGAGTATTTACTGCCTTGCAAAAGGAGAATATTAGTGTAAGTATCATCTCTCAAGGTTCGTCAGAACGTGGTATTAGTTTTGTTGTGGCGGCAACACAAGCTAGAAAGGCAAGAGAAGCATTGGCCAATGAATTCAATCTCGATTTTTTGAGTAAGGATGTTACTAAAATAGACATCCAACAAAATGTAGGTGTCGTTTCAACTTTAGGAAAAACATTGGCTTCATTTAACAGTTCCTACAGTGCCTTGATTCGAAATAGCATTGAGCCTGTTTTAATGAACAATACGGTTACTGGTCGCAATGTTTGTTTGGTTCTCGAAAATAAAGATCTGGTCAAGGCAGTCAATGTTATCCACGGAGAAATATTTGGTGTTTCAAAAAAGATAAACATCGCAATTTTTGGATTGGGTTTAGTCGGTGGTACTCTTGTAAAGCAAATTGTAGACAATAAACAACGTATCTTAGAAAGAAAAGGGTTGGAGTTGAATGTGTTTGCAATTGCTAATTCAAAAAAAATCGCGTATGATGAAAGTGGTTTTGATGCTGATTGGAAATCGACATTGGACGAGAAAGGAAGGTCTTTTTCTATGAAAGAACTTGTCGATTTTACGGCACAACACCATTTGGAGAATTTAATCATGATAGACAACACAGCAAGTGTTGATTTTGTTGAGAATTATATTCCTTTTGTACAACATGGTTTTAATATTATTTCCTCCAATAAAATAGCCAACACGCATCCTTATGATTTTTACGAATCGTTGCGTTCTGTTTTGAAAAAAGAGAAAAAAACCTATTTGTACGAGACAAACGTTGGTGCAGGACTACCATTGATAGATACGATTCGAATGTTGCATCATTCGGGTGAAAATATCACACGAATCAAAGGAGTGTTTTCAGGTACCTTGAGTTACTTATTTAATACTTTTTCTGCAGAAGACACACCTTTTAGCACTGTTGTGAAGGCTGCTGCTGATAAAGGTTTTACAGAGCCCGATCCACGTGAGGATTTGAATGGAAATGATGTGGGAAGAAAGTTACTTATTCTAGCGCGGGAACTAGATTTGAAAAATGAATTTGGAGAGGTTACCATAAAAAATTTGATACCAGAACCATTGAGAAATGGATCTGTAGAGACATTTATGGAGCATTTATCAGATTTAGATGCAATTTATAAAAAGGCCAAAGAAGAACAAGTACCAGGGCATGTTTTACGTTATATTGGAGATTTGCATGGCGATCTTTCTTCCGAAAAAGGAATATTAGAAGTCAAATTAGTATCGGTACCGAATGATTCAACACTAGGGCAGGTAAAAGGTGCGGATTCTATATTTGAAATTTATACTGAATCTTATGGTGATAGACCTTTGGTTATACAAGGAGCTGGTGCTGGTGCAGACGTTACAGCCCGTGGTGTTTTTGGAGATATACTCCGACTGGCAGATACAAGGTTTTAATAAAAAAATTAGAAGCCTCAAATAAATTTTATAGAAATAGCTTACGAATTGAAGAATACTAGAATAATGAATACAAAGCATTTTGAAACAGAAGCAATCAGAACACAATCTGATAGAACGCAACATAAAGAACACTCCACCCCCTTATACCTTACTTCGGGGTTTGTTTTTGACGATGCTGAAGAAATGCGCGCTTCTTTTGCAGAAGAAAAACAGCGAGATTTGTACAGTAGGTATAGCAATCCTAACAACTCAGAATTTGTTGAGAAAATATGTAAAATGGAAGGGGCGGAAGACGGTTTTGCTTTTGCGTCGGGTATGTCAGCTATCTATTCAACGTTTGCTGCTTTGTTAAATCAAGGAGACCATATAGTTTCTGCACGATCGGTTTTTGGTGCAACACATGGTCTTTTTACAAAGTATTTTCCTAAATGGGGGATTGAAACGTCGTATTTTAATTGCAATGATTTGGAAGCAATTGAAGCTTTAATACAACCTAATACTAAAATATTATATGCTGAGACGCCAACAAATCCAGGAGTAGATGTCTTGGATTTAGAATACCTAAACAGCATAGCTAAAAAACATAAAATATTACTTATCATAGACAATTGTTTTGCAACTCCCTATTTGCAACAACCTATTAAATTTGGAGCTGATTTGGTCATACATTCCGCCACTAAATTAATGGACGGTCAGGGACGTGTTCTTGGGGGTATCACAGTTGGTTCAAAAGATTTGATACGTGAAATCTATCTTTTTTCAAGATTGACAGGACCCTCTTTGTCACCCTTCAACGCCTGGGTGTTGTCAAAAAGTTTAGAAACTCTTGCAGTAAGATGTGATAGGCAATGTTCTAATGCTTTGAAATTGGCTACTTTTCTAGAAGGACACCCAAAGGTTAAATGGGTCAAATATCCTTTTCTTAAATCGCACCCTCAATATGAAATCGCAAAAAAGCAAATGCGTTTAGGGGGTACCATAGTGGCCTTTGAAGTAGTGGGAGGTGTTTCAGGAGGTAAATCATTTTTTGATGCCATACAAATGTGTTCACTATCTGCCAACCTTGGAGATACCAGAACTATTGTCACACATCCAGCTTCTACTACACACGCAAAGCTTAATGAAGTCGACAAAGCAGCTGTTGGAATTACTGATGGAAGTGTAAGATGCTCAGTTGGTTTGGAACATATCGAAGACATTATCAATGATATAGAGCAAGCACTAGAGGTTGTCAATTAAAAATAAGACATAGTTTTTGATGTTTTTTTTAAAAACTCTACTTGATTAGTAGGGTTTTGTTTTATATTTTTGTCACATGCTATCCAAAAAGACAAAATACGGAATCAAAGCCTTGACTTATTTGGCACGAAGAAAGGAAAATAAACCTGTTCAGATTTCTGAAATAGCAAAGAGTGAAAATATTTCTCATAAATTTTTGGAAACCATTTTACTCACACTTAGAAAAGCTGCTATACTCGGTTCAAAAAAAGGGAAAGGTGGTGGTTACTATTTGTTGAAAGAAGCCAAGGATATAAAAATGACCGAAATCATTCGTGTACTGGAAGGTCCAATAGCTATGGTTCCCTGTGTAAGTCTTAATTTTTATGAAAAGTGTGATGACTGTCCAGATGAAAATACTTGCAGTGTTCATAAACTAATGATTCAAGTGCGCGACAATACATTAAAAGTGTTTCGTAATACTTCACTAGCAGACCTTTCTACTTAAAGGATGAATTCATCTTTTTTCAGTTAAATCTTATCGTTTTATTTTAATCAAAACAACTAACCTACTGTTTTACTAGGGTTTGTAGTGCTTTTAGTGAATTTCAGACACTTAGCTGTAATTTTTTTTAAAATAAACTTGTGAGTTTTTATAGGTATACGTACATTTGCCGCATAACCTAGTAGTCCGATAGGGTAATAGTTTTAAAAAGAAAAGGTGAATGATTTTAGATCAACTACGTAACGACAAAGACACTCAGAGTTATCAGCAAGCAATTGGTACTGATAAGCCTATTAGAAGTATTGTCAAAGCAATAAGCTGGAGGGTACTTGGCACCATCGATACGATGTTGGTTTCTCTCTATGTAACCGATGGAGAATTAGGAACTTCTTCTGCTATTGCATCTATTGATTTTATAACAAAAATGATTTTGTACTTTTTTCATGAAAGAGTATGGAATACTATCAAATGGGGAAGATAATGGCATTAAATTATACAGAAAAACAATTACAGGAAATAAATGCGTCACTTTCAGGTAAGACTCCTGAAGAAATTGTCTCTTGGGCACTAGGTGTTGCAAAGAAGCCATTGATAACCACCAATTTTAGACCCTACGAGGGAAGCATTTTACATTTGACCACATCTCAACTGAAAGATTTGGATGTAGTGTGGTGTGATACAGGTTACAATACGCCTCAAACTTACCGTCATGCTGAAGCGTTGATCCAACAATTGAATTTAAATGTCCATTTGTATGTGCCCAAACAAACTGCAGCTCATAGAGATGTGGTTATGGGGATTCCTCAAATAGAAGACCCACAGCATAAAATTTTTACAGAACAGGTAAAACTAGAGCCTTTTGCAAGAGCAATGCGAACGCACAAACCAGATGTTTGGTTTACAAATTTGAGAAAAGGACAAACGGCATTCAGAGATAGTATTGACGTTGTTTCTTTAGGGGCAGACGGAGTGTTAAAAGTGAGTCCATTTTACAATTGGTCAGATGAAGCGCTAGATACTTACAATCAAAAACACGGCATACCTAACGAATTTAAATATTTTGATCCGACCAAAGTATTAGGTAACAGAGAATGTGGATTGCACGCATAAAAGAGTTAAATTAGATTAAGAGTCCAAGGACACAAGAAAAAATTCAAACGATAAATAAATATCCAATGAGTACTATATTAAAAACAAACGCACTTGAAAACGAAGCGATTCATATCTTCAGAGAAGTCGTTGCACAGTTTGAAAAACCAGTGTTGCTGTTTTCTGGTGGAAAAGATTCTATCACATTGGTGCGATTGGCCCAAAAAGCCTTTTACCCAGCCAAAATTCCTTTCCCATTTTTACACGTAGATACAGGTCACAATTTTCAAGAGACTATTGAATTTAGAGACCGTTTGTGTGCTGAGTTAGGAGTAGACTTAATTGTGCGTAACGTTCAAGACAATATTGACTCAGGAAAAGTTAAAGAAGAGTCAGGAAAGTATGCTAGTAGGAATATGTTGCAAACGGAGACGCTTTTAGACGCTATTGAAGAGTTTGGATTTGATGCAGCCATTGGTGGAGCAAGAAGAGATGAAGAAAAGGCTAGAGCCAAAGAGCGTATATTTTCCGTAAGAGATGATTTTGGTGGTTGGGATGAAAAAAACCAACGACCTGAGTTGTTTGATCTTTTGAACGGTAAAATAGATTTGGGTCAAAATGTACGTGTTTTCCCAATTTCTAATTGGACAGAACTGGATGTTTGGTCGTATATCGAAAAAGAAGAAATCGAAATACCTTCTATTTACTTTGCTCACAAACGCAAGACATTTGTTAGAGACGGTATGATATGGTCGGCTGATGATGCTGTTGTCTTTAGGGAAGAAGAAGAAGAAGTGGTTGAGCGTATGGTGCGTTTTAGAACGGTGGGAGATATGAGTTGTACAGCAGCTGTATTATCCGATGCAGTGGATATCACAAAGGTAGTCGAAGAAATAAGAGTGTCTACCATCTCTGAACGCGGTGCTAGGATCGATGACAAAAGATCTGAAGCAGCAATGGAAAAGAGAAAGCAACAAGGATATTTTTAATGGAATAGTTCTTTCAAAGCCATTAAAATCAACAAGTAAATAATACAATAGTAACAATTGTAAAAGTATAAAAGACAAAACCATTCTATGGAAGTTTTAAAAATAGCAACAGCAGGAAGTGTAGACGATGGTAAAAGTACCTTGATAGGACGTATCCTATACGATACCAATTCTTTGACAGACGATAAGTTGGAAGCCATTGAGTTGAGTAGCAAACAAAAAGGGTTCGACTATCTAGACTTTTCTTTAGCAACCGATGGTTTGGTTGCAGAAAGAGAACAAGGAATAACCATAGACGTAGCACATATCTACTTTTCAACTGCTAAAAAAAGTTATATCATAGCGGATACCCCTGGCCATGTGGAGTACACGCGTAATATGGTAACAGGTGCTTCTACTTCTCAAGCGGCTATCATTTTGGTAGACGCTAGAAGAGGAGTCATTGAACAAACCTACCGTCATTTTTTTATCAATAATTTATTACAGATAAAAGATATTGTGGTCGCAATAAATAAAATGGATTTAGTTGATTTCTCTGAGCAAAAGTTTACGGACATCAAAAATGAAATTTTACACCTAGCAGATAA
>JBMZVD010000050.1:0-16079 GCA_049625305.1 Flavicella sp. | reverse complement strand
GTAGCATAGATTTCTCTAAAATCGATACTATATTTCAAATCACCATTGGTGTCTAAATTTTTCAGATCAGGCATTTCATTATAAAATCCTTGTTTTTTTAAATTTTTACCAATGATAAAAACATTGTTGGCAGTTCCGTGATCGGTTCCCTCCGATCCATTTTGTTTGACACGCCTTCCAAATTCAGAAAAAGTCAAAATCAACGTATCTTTAAAACAGTCATTTTCTTCCAAATCTTTGACAAATACCTCCATAGATTTACTATAAATATTCAGTAATCTTTCTTGGCGTTGTTCTTGAGCATAATGGGTATCAAATCCACCCATAGAAACGTAATATACTTTTGAATGTACTCCTGAATTTATCAAATCTGCAGTAGTTTTCAACTGTTGGGCGAAAGGATTGTTGGGATATGTCAATCGTGTTTCAAAGGTTTTTGACTTTTGATAAATATGATTGGCTGATGATTTAGCTTCTATCATCGTTTTGTACAAATACCCTAAGTTGTGTTCGTCTAGATGCGCTTTATCCTTGTTTTTAACTACTTTTTTAAAAAAGGGAGTTTGCGTGTTGAACTGAAGTATTTGTGGGTTTTTAGTTGCAATTCCGTTGGTGTGATGTCCTTTCATTATAAGAGAAAGACTGTCGTCTACCTCTATTCCACTGTAGGGCATTTTTCCATGTTGGTCTATATATCTTCCCAACCATCCTGTTTGTAAATATTCGTTGGCATCACTCGCAGAATGCCAAATATCAGAAGATCTAAAATGCGATCGGTTTGGGTTGGGATAACCTACATTGTTCAAAATACTCAAATAACCTCGGTCGTATAGGTCTTTCAAAGGCGCTAAACTTTTGTGAAACCCTAAACTATCGGTTGCTTGTAGCAAGTCTTTTTTGGATATAGCTATCCTCGGTCTTTCTTTGTAATAGATATCATTTCTGTAAGGAACGATACTGTTCAATCCATCATTACCTCCAGACAATTGAACAATGACTAATTTTTTAAAACCCAACGTATTTGTTGCAACATTCTCGAAAGCTTTTACAAAGCTAGGCACAAGAAACAAACTACTTGCTAAAGCACTATTTTTTAAAAATTCTCTTCTTTTCATTTCTTTTACGGGTTAAGTGTTAGCAAAGTTGGTACTCAGGAATTGACATCAATTGAATACAAAAATCCTTTTTATCGCTTTTTTTTAAATTAGATAATAAGGTTTCTGTGTCTTGATCTATAGGACTGATGATAAGGTTTCTTTTCAACGCATCTACAGAGTAGTTTTTGTATTCTTTTTCAAAATAATTCCAGTCTACATGTGTTCTTAAGAACCTTTTTTTGCTTTTGTTTTTTTTGTAATATTCTTCAAAAGTTCCTTCAATATCTCCTTTTTCATCTAGGTTGATAATCGCATTATTCAAAAGAATTGAAGGCAATTTCATTCGAAACATCAAGGTATTGGAATCTATCCAGTTGCGACCCCCTTTCCATCCTGCAACATTTACGGGTTCTAAAAGAATCTGTCCCATCATCTTTTGTAAATACACCGCTTGTTTTGGTTTTAGCATCTTAAAAGGTACTGTCTTGTGAATACCAACCAACAACTCAACAGGAGATTTAATTTTTACACCTTGATTTTTATTGTCGTAAAACCAGTCTGATAAAAAGATTGTACGCATTAAATTTTCGATATCGTAATTTTGGTGAAATTGTGTTGTCAATAGTTCTAAATGGTTTTCATTTATGATTGGATTCACAAAGTAACAGTAGATCTTTTCACAGATATATTGAGCACATTGTCTTTGTTCTAGAATTAAATCGATGATCTCTTCACCTCCAAAGTTTCCAGTTTTTCCCATAAATGTTTTTTGTCCTTCATCATGATTGAACTTTTCTAGATGAAAGGAACCTGTTTTTTTTCTGTAAGACCAGCCGGTAAATGCACGTGCAGCTTCTTTGATATCTTTTTCTGTATAATTACCTACACCTAAAGTGAACAGTTCCATCAATTCTCTTGCAAAATTCTCATTGGGACTTTTCTTTTTGTTCTGTTTGTTGTTGAGGTAATTCAACATAGCAGGTTCTTTGGAAATGGCTTTTACAAATTCTCTAAAATTTCCTAGTGCGTGTTGCCTTAATACATTGTTGTACTGTTGCATAAACCAAATGTTCTTTTCTCTACAAACAAAAACATTTGCCCAAAACAAAGTCATTTTTTCAAGTAGTACCGCATCGGTATTTTGCATTCTCTCAATCCAAGCTACATTTAAATTTTTGATTTCTTTCCTGCTTTTTTTCTGAAGGTCTCTTAGTTTTTTTTGACCCAGTTCTTTTTTTAGTTTTTTGTAATTACCATTTCGCAAGATGTCGTATTCAGACAAATCAATTTTTAAAGTATTGAAATTTTTAGCGTCTTTGAATAACGATTGTACAACGTTTTTTTTAGATTTTTCAGCTAGTTTATTAAGTTGTGAACCGTCACAACCAAATCCTGCTCGAAGATATAAATGTTGAAGTTCCCTTGCTTCCATCCTAGTTTTGTTTAGTTTTTTTATAAGACTTATAATTTACGAAAAAGTTTAATTGTTCATACTAAATAAAAAAAGCGTCGTGATAAAATCACGACGCTTTTTAAAAATTGTACTGTGTTTACAGTTTTTCAATATAAAGATAATACACTGGATAGATTCTATCTTCCGTATCAAAAAAACTTGCTTCTAGATCAAATTTTCCCTTCGGTAAGTATTGCGTAAAGCTAATTTCCTCTGCTCCTACTTTTAATTTTTTTTCTGCTTTTACATCAGCTACATATAAGAAACCACGATCAAAATTTACTTTTTTTGACGCAGGCATGTCCATTTCTATTTCGAATTTTTTTTCTTTTTTAGGGAAAGCACTGTTGATAGGCAAACCACTTTCATGTGGAAATCTACGCAAACTAATTTTGTAGTTACCGGAAGTTGCAAATTCTATTTTCCAACGACCATTAGCAACAGATGCTGTTGCGGCTCCATATTGGTGCCATGCTTTGTTCAACCTCCCTGTAAGCATATCATGAGCACTTATTCTCGATGGATTTTCAAAAGGTGTTCCCACTTTTATATAAGCATAAGTACTGTTTAATTTCGAAATATTTAAAGATTCCCACCATGTATCATAACCCAAAGCCAAGCGTTTTGCAACTTCAGGATGCGATTTGATTACATTGTTTTTTTGAGCTAAATCTTCATTGATATTGTACAATTCTTTACCATCTACCAATCGCCATTTAGCATCCATTACAGCATATTTTCTACCTTTTACCAAATTTTGTAAACGTTGAGTATCAACACAGATAATTCGATTTTCCCAGTTGCTATTAGGGTCTTTCAATAAGGGTGCAAAACTTTTACCATCCAATGGTTTTGTGTGAACATCAGTAAGTCCTAACAAATCTACAAAAGTTGGTAGCACATCGTAATGAGCTAATAAGTTGTTTACATCTTTCCCTCCTGTGATATTTCCATCAGGCCAACGCATGATAAATGGAACACGGTGTCCTCCTTCGTATTGACTTCCTTTAAAACCTCTCAATCCTCCATCGTGACCATAAGTGATGCCTTTTTGTTTTGATATTCTACCTGCTCCAGTACCATTATCTGTCATAAAAATAAGCAGCGTATTGTCTGCTATTTTATGTTTTTTTAATAATTTTTGAAGCGCTTTGATATTATCATCAATATTTGTGACCATACCGTAAAAACGCTTTTGATTTTCTCTTAAGTGTTTTTCATTTTTATAGATATCGTAATAGTCCTGTGGCACATTTAATGGACCATGTGGTGCATTGGGTGAGATATACGCGAAGAAAGGTTGGTCTTTATTTTCTTCGATAAAAGTTTTAGCTTCCTCAAAGAATACATCTGTACAATATCCTTTGTATGCTTTTGTTTGTGTAATTGTTTTCCCTTTTTTACGTACCCAATAGGTATCGTCAAAATAGTTATTCCCCCAAAAATCAGGTCCTTGGGTAATACCACCCCCTCCGTGTCTTACGACGGTTTGAAATCCTCTATCTTCGGGTCTAAAAGGATAGTTGTCTCCCAAATGCCATTTACCAAACATCGCAGTACTGTAACCGTTTTGTGCGAGTACTTGAGGCAACATAACCTCATCTTCAAAGACCAAAGACCTTCCTGAAATCGTATGAAAACTATTGAGTTTGTTGGTTTCTCTTCCTGTCATCAATGCTGCTCTTGTAGGTGCACAGGTCGTAGATACGTGAAAATTATTCAAGCGAACACCGTCTTTATATAATTGATCAATGGTTGGGGTTTTGATAATTTTATTACCATAACACCCTAAATCACCACGTCCTTGGTCATCAGTAATAATTACTATGACATTTGGTTGTTTCTTTTGCGCATTAATTTTAAAGCTAAAAAATAGGATTACTAGGGATAGACATCCGAGGTATTTGACTTTCATTTAATTTTGATTTTTAGTTATATATACATAGTAGGCACCCCACTCATTTCCATCAATGTCAATGAGCCAAGTTTTTAAGTTTACAGGACCCTTTTTGAGTTTTATATCAAAGACAACTTCTTTTTGTCCTTTTTGTATAGCAAGCTCTTTTTCTATTTTCCCAAGTTTTATTTTGGCTTTTATAGGAGTAATTCTTTTACTCTCTAATTGGTTCAAACGAAAATGGATATCGTGTTTCCCTGCAATCATTTGAGGAGCTTCTACTTTACTGTCCATGCTTTTGTCAAGTTCTTTAGGCCATCTCCTTAAAACAAATCTATAAGTGCCTTTGTGTGCCACTTGTAAATCCCAAAATCCATTCGCTTTCATTGCCGAACGAATGTGTTGTTGGTTGTAAGCAGCTTTATTTCCATGCCAAAATTGTGCGTCTAATTTAATTTCTTTCTGTGATTTACTTCCAACGATGGTACGGTTGTAGTTTTTAAAATCCTTAGAAATATCTTTCCACCAATCTTCGTATATACGCTGCATTTGATTGGTAACAAATGGAAAATTTATAGCTACATCATGCGTTTGACCAGGATCTTTATCGAGGTTGTACAGCTCCTTACCTACCAGACGCCATTTGCCATACATTACAGCAAATTCCTTATATTTTTCAGGAAAGTCTGTACTGAGGTCTTTCCCAAATACTGTTTGGTCGTGTACCACCAAACTTCGACTGGCAAGATGTGTTGTTTTCTCTCCGTACAAAAGTTTTTTTATGCTTTCTCCATCAAAATCTCTTTCTCCTTTCAATGCAACTAAATCCATCAAAGTAGGTAAGAGATCTATATGTGCAGTGAGTGTTTTTACTTCTTTTTTTGTTGTTAAATTTCCATCAGGCCAATGTATCATTCCAATTGTTCTATGGCCTCCCTCATATGCCATTCCTTTTTTTCCTCGCATCCCTGCATTGTATCCGTACTTGTTGTGTAAAGTGTAATGTACACCATTCTGCGTCACTTTTTGATATATGCCTCCAGAACTTCCATTGTCACTTAAATAGATGAAAATTGTATTTTCAGATAGTTTGTTGTCTTCTAAATAGTCTCTTAAATTGGCGATATTTTCATCTACTGAGGCAATCATTCCATAAAAATCAGCCATTTTTTCTGGAATGTTTTTATTGTTTTTGTAAGGTTTGCTGTATTTTTCAGGTACATGATAAGGACCATGTGGCGCATTTAAGGGTAAATACACAAAAAATGGTTTTCCTGCGGCAGCTGATTTACTAATAAAATTTTTAGTGTTTTCAAACCATACATCCGTACAGTAGCCCTTTGCTTTTTCCGGAATATCATTTCTAAAATAAGTATCGTCGTAGTAGTTGTTTCCCCAATAGTCAGGAGTTTCTCCTATCACGCCCCCTTTGTGTATAAAAGATTCATGAAAACCTCTGTCTTGGGGCCTAAACGGATAGTTGTCTCCCAAATGCCATTTTCCATACATGGCAGTTTGATAGCCATTTTCAGCAAAGATATTGGCCATTGTTTTGTGTTTGGCACTTATATGATGTCTACCCATAAACGTCATCCATGTACCTACTTTTGCAGAGTATTTTCCTGTCATCAAGGCTGCTCTTGTCGGAGCACAGGTAGGATCTACATGAAAGTTAGACAAGCTAACGGATTCATTGTACAATTTATCGATTGCAGGAGTTTTGAGAAAAGGATTGCCATGACAAGCTAGATCACCATACCCCTGATCGTCAGTTAATACAACAATTACATTGGGTTTGTTCTTTTTTTGAGCTTTTAGTAACTGAATTTGTATACAAAGTAGTACAAGTAGCAGTATTCTCTTTTTCATTTTTATTGACTTTATTCAACAGTAAAAGTCCAAATTTTACCCTTGACAATTTTTTTTCCTTTAAGTGCGTCTACTCTCCAATAGATTCTTGTGCCCGAAGATAGTTTTTTATCAAAAGAATAAATATTTTTTTTGCCTTTAAATACTTTTGTGGCTTTTGTGGCATTGTTTACATCCTCTTTTGTATACCCGATATACAGGTGATGCTCTTCTACATTATAGGCACCAAGCCACATCAAATCACAGTCTTTTTTTGCTGTTGTAGTTCCATTTTTTGGTATTGGTGTGGATGCATTCTTGAATTTAAATCCTGGTATCCAATAATAGTCTGCTCCATATTCATAAGGACCAATATCTACTATGTCTCCTACAATACCCTCTTTTCCTGTGAATTCTCGTGTTTTCCAAGGTACTTCATTTTTCGTCAGTACGTGTCCTGCATCGACGATCACCGCTTCTTTTTTGGGGCGAAAATCTAGGTTTTCAGGATCTCTCAGTACTTTTTCAGGTGCTTGGTAATAGTTGTTTTTTAATTGTGCCAACAGAGGAGCTGCTTTTCTAGTTCGTTTGTTTCCATCATCAAAAGCTTTCATCTGACTTCCCATAAAACGAGGATGTGTATCGGCTACAACTGTTTCTTTCAACCAGTAGGAATTGGATGTATCTAGTTTTCCAGTATTTTTATTTTTTCTCCTCACAGGTTGTTTCCAATCGTCAGACCCTGCGGACATTTTAGGAACAATATTATTTGCGACTACGGTACGTTCATTTTTACTAGCCCAACGCTTCATATTAAAAAGTTCAAATCCACCTTGACCAATTAATAAGTTGTTGTGTAGCAAATGATCATCTCCTTTTATAGAAAAACCCCCAGGTGTGTTCCAAGCTACATTATAGCTCATTTCTCCGAAAGCATTGGCAAAATTTGGATAACTACCGGCATCAAAACGATAAGAACGCTTTGGATGGTCGTGTGACCAATTGTATCGATAAATATATTTTTCTCTACCTCCCATTTGTAAAGAAGCACCATCGTATTGCAATCCTCCAAAATGCATGATATTGTTGAGTTCGTATACCGAGGCAATCCCACCACCTCTGATTCCTACTGATGCTCCGACATCGTCTATTGTCACACGTCGTATAAGAGCAGGTCTTGCAACACTCATCGATCGAGAATCCAAACCTAATGTGGTTTGTTGGGTTCTGTAAATAAGAACATTGTCAACGATCAAACCTGTACTTCTTCCTAAGAAAGCATTTCCGTCTTGGTAGGTAAATTGACAGTTTTTTAATGTATTGAAAAATGAAATATTCTTTTTATGAGGAGGAGTTTTGTTGATAATAGTTGTTGTTTGTGGGATGTCGTAATTGCCCACAGTAAACTTATTAGAAGCTGCAAATTTAAAGTTAGTATCCTCTATTTTACTGAATTTGCATTGACTCAAACGTGCAGCTGTTCCTCTAAACTCCATTCCCTCTATATACAAATAACTACAATTTGTAGCGTCGATTGCAAAATCTCTGCGTTTTCCATAAACAGTTCCTTTGCTTGGTTTTTTTCCATCAGGACTTATAAAATAAACCGTTTTTGTCTTCTCGTCATACCACCATTCTTCAGGTAAGTCCAATGCTGCGAGGCCCATGATAAAAAAATGAATACCTCCGTGAGAACTCTTATTAAATTTTCCTTTTCCGCGATCCCAACCTATTCTTTTGTTCAAAAAACCTTTTGCTTCTTTTTGAATACTTCCACTACCCGTAAAACTCGTATCGTATTCAATGAACTGAGAACCTATTTCATGTTTGACGATTCGGCTTGCCCAACTCCCCCATGTATGACTCATTACGAGCACAGCATCTTCAAACGACAGTCCTGTATCTCCTACAAGTGTTTCTCTAAATTTGAGTCCACTACGATCGTAGTGTAACCATTTTTTAGATTCTTCTAAAGTATTTTCAGTAGGCAAACCATCGTGTAGTTTTCCTTTTTCACTTTTTTCAGTCGCTCTTCTTAAAATGTGATAACGATCCAATCGCCATGGATCATCCCATCTTGCACTGGGCCAACGCGCCATACTCATCAAACGATTTTTGTATACCAAATCATAAATAGGACTTTTGATTTTTAAACTGTACAATTTTCCTTGCAACAGCTCCCACTGCCTTTCTTGAATCAATTTACCAGCTTTAGTCTTTTGACTGACCAATTGCCATTTTCCATCCAAAGCATCTGTTCCGTCAAAGATTACGCGTTCTCCGGGCATAGCTTTTAGTACAATTGGATTTTCAGAAGTACCTTTTAAATTAGCTAGGATGATGGGTTTGGTATACCTTCCACCTTGAAACCAAACTACGTCTCCAGGCTTTACGTTTTTAATGGCTTTTGTATTCCCTGGGCTCACGTAGATATCTTTTGCTGAGGTACTTAAATTAAATATTATAATGATTACGAGAGTTGTAAATTTTTGAAAGGTACTCATGCTTTAATATTTTAACAGCTAATTATTTTAACGTGTTTTTGTCTTGATTTTGTTGTTGTTTCAAAATACTCTTTTTCATGTATGGAGGCAAGGCGGTACTTTTTTGAAAGTAAGTCTCTTCATTCAATCTCAAATTATTTTTTTTGAAACTAGGTAGGTCAACATCCAAACTTAAATCACAATCAAAACGTGCCAATTTTGTGTATTTTACACCTTCTTTGGTATAGGCATCCATATGCATCAACCCCCAAGTGATTCCTCTACCATTCCCATTATCAGCAAAAGCATCTGAAACAAAAGGACCAGGTGCTATCGGTGGGACTTGTATCATGCTTTTGTATTCAAAGTTAATCCCATCTTTGGCGTATTGTATGGTGTTTTTTTCAGGTCCATCCAAACTTATAATAGCCGCAATTCCATCTTTGAAAGGAAACAACGCTGTTTCGTGACCAGAATTGATAACAGGATTTAAAGGAGATTTTTTAAAAGGTCCGTAAGGATGATCAGCTATAGCAACTCCTTGAGCACGTATCAAAGTTCCGTCCTTCCCTCCTTTTCCAGGTGCTCCTTTGTAATACATGTAGATTTTTCCTTTATAAATTAAAGGATAGGGATCGTGTATGGCATTGCTATCCCAATCACCAGGTTTTCCAAAATCTACGATTACTTTTCCTATTGCTTTCCAAGGTCCTTTCGGTGAAGTCGCTTCCGCAACCGTTACAGCCGCTCTGTCTGTACGGTTTTTCCCTGGAATTTCATTAAACCCCTGATAATACAGGTAATATTTGTCTTCCCAAATTAAAATATCAGGTGTGGCAACAGACCTATGTCCATAGTTTGGATATGAAGGTCGTTTGATAGCAACTCCTTGTTCTTGCCAATCAAAACCATTCGTACTTGTTGCATACCAAATTTCACAAAGATCCCAATCGTAAGAAGGGATATTATCTGTTGCTTTTTTAGGACCAGTAGGATGTTCTTTTGTACTTCTTTTAGTGTACCAAACATAATATGTCCCTTGAATTTTTATGACTTTTGAAGGGTCTCTTCGGGATGTACTTTTTACATATTCAAAACCGGAAAGTCTTGAGTATTTAAAATTACTATACAATTCATTTCCCCGATCTTCGTGAGGATTCCATTGATCATACATCCTGTGCATAGCAGCACTGAGAGGTATATTGGGTTTTTCTAAAGGAACTACTGCTGGAAATGCAGCAGTAGTTTGTTGTCCTTGTATTTTTTCAAAATTTAGAAACACAGCTAGAAAAAATACGATTATGAAAATTTTGTAGTTTTTCATAGCATTAAATTTTAACCGTCAATAGCAAAAGGTGCTCTTTTAATTACTTTCGCTTCAGATTTCATTGTTTTCCAACCTTCTTTTGTTTCTATTTTGTAACAGATAGCTTTTTTATTAGAAGCTTTGAAAGGACTAATAATCTCCAATCCTGTTTCTGTTAATTTCCATTTAATTTTTTCTGAAGAATCAACTACGGACACATTTGTAATTTCAGTCTTCCCAATTTTTTCAGCAGCAAAAGCTTTCAAAAGAACTTTCTTTTGGCTTCCTGGCCATCCCATTTGAATAGCATAGATGTTGTTTTCTTTGGTTGTATAACGGATATTTTCTTTGTCGTACGGTTTTGTCATGGCAACAAAATGACCACTTCCTTTTAATCGCTTCGGTCCTTCTCCATAAGTAATAAATCCACGTGTTCCATAGATTGCTTCCCCATTGGCACGCAACCAAGTACCCATTTCTAATAAGCTTTTTTGTTGTGCTGTAGGGATAATACCATCAGCAGTTGGAGAGATATTCAATAAGAAATTACCATTTTTAGAAACAATATCAATCAAAATATGTAACAATGTTTTAGCATCTTTGATATCTAGTTCTTCTGTGTACGACCAACTTCCTGTTGTAGACCAAGAACCATCACTGATTGTTCCATCAGTTAACCAAGTATAGTCCGTCAATTCATCCATACGTCCTTTTTCAAAGTCCAAAACCCCTACATTTTGTGGCATGTCATTTTGTTTGTAAGTAATCACCACTTCTTTATTCCACTTCTTAGCTTCATTTAGATAGTATGCAGCAAAGTCTTTTCTATTTTGTTGTGGCAATCTGTCTAGCCAAGAGTCAAACCAGATGATATCTGGTTGGTAGTTGTCAATTACTTCTTTTAACAGGCCATTCCAGTTTGTACAAAACTCTTCCCATGGCATGGTTCCATACAGCGTTCTGAGTGCATCAGAGTCTTTACCAATTCTTTCTGGCGCATTTCTTTCAAAGTATTTTTCTCTACCGTAATAATGCCATCTGTGTTGTTTTGAATCAGGAGCATACCTTCCTACTTTGGCATGATGAAAAGTAGTGACTACTTTTAAGTCTCGTTTACGTAAAGCTTTGCTCAAGGTACCAACGATATCTGTTTTAGGACCTGTCTTAGCTGCATTTAGAGGTGCAATTTTAGAATCCCACATCGCATATCCATCATGGTGCATAGCTACAGGACCCGCAAATTTAGCACCTGCTAACAAGAATAAGTCAGCCCATTCTTCAGCATTGTAGTTAGTACCTGTGAATTGAGGTATCAAATCGTGGTATTCAAAATCTTTAGGTTCTCCATAATTTTCTTTGTGAAATTCATGCTCTCTATAAGTTTGAAATCCTACACCAACACCTTCTTCTCTTTTTCTTTTTTGTACAGGTTTTTTTCCACTGATGTGACCGTACATAGTTCTTGGGTAGTGTTCATTTCCAAACGCTGGAACCGAATAGGGTCCCCAGTGAAAATAGATACCGAACTTAGCATCTTGAAACCATTCAGGTGATTCGTTGTGTTTTGACAAACTTTTCCAATCAGATTTGTATTTCTTTTGTCCGATTGCGATACTTGTTAAACAGAGACAAGCAATGATTGATATTTTTAATTTCATAATGTAATTGCTATAAAAATTGCAATTGCAATTTCATTAATATTTAAGATATAAACTCTATCACATTGCACAAATTATAACAACAACCCAACAAAAAATCCAAGAGATCACTCAATCAACTAATAAGAATATTCAATTTATAGTATTTTAACACCATAAAATCCGACAGTAAATTAATTACTGTCGGATTCTTTTTCATAACAAATTTAGAGGTGTTTTTTTGACTAAATACACATTTTAAAATAAAGAGAGGCCGCAGTCAATTCTTTCCAGAGTTTCAGGGGCCTCTTCTTTATATTAAAAATTTATTGCTGAAAATGGTCTCAAAACTTTCCCTCGTTCGCACGATACCCATATCAATATTAACTGTTGCAGAGAAATTCTACAGGAGTTACCCCCATTTCTATTGCATAAACTTTCTCAATATAATTCATCATCTAAACAAACTCTAAAATATTCCCCCTTGTTGTTAAACCGCCTTATCTGAGTGGTTTTTGCGTTATCAAGTAAGCCATAGCAATCCCCTTAGTATTACAGAAGTATTACACCTGATATTAGTTATTCAAAATTATAGAGCGTGTTTGTATCTAAAACAGAAATATTTTAGATTACCCTACCTACGATTAGAATATTTTTATAGTTTAGCACATAAAGTGTATTGAAGAAAATTTAAATTATTTCGATTGATGATAGTGTAGCCCAATTTTACCAAAACTTATAGAATTTGTAGAAAATGTGTTATTAATAATGTGTTTTGGTATTTTTGTACTATTATAAAAGTGTAATTTTGACACATCAACATAATATTAGTTCATAAAAAAAGCGTTCATGGAAAAAAAACACATCACATTAGGTGAGTTTATTATAGATAACCAAAAGCATTTTAGATATTCTTCAGGAGAATTATCTCGATTGATAAATTCCATTCGATTGGCAGCAAAAATTGTCAATCATGAAGTAAATAAAGCAGGTCTTGTAGATATTTTAGGTGCAGCAGGAGACACAAATATTCAAGGAGAAGATCAACAAAAATTGGATGTCTATGCCAATGAGGTTTTCAAATCAGCTTTGATTAATCGTGAGATTGTATGTGGTATCGCAAGTGAAGAAGAAGACGATTTTGTCATCATTCAAGGAAAAGAAAAGAGTCATTCAAATAAGTATGTGCTATTAATTGATCCTTTAGATGGTTCGTCTAATATTGATGTCAACGTATCTGTCGGAACAATTTTTTCTATTTATAGAAGGATTACTCCAGAAGGAACACCTGTTCAAAAAGAAGACTTCTTACAGAAAGGAAACGAGCAAGTGGCCGCGGGTTATATAGTATACGGAACATCTACTATGTTAGTATACAGCACTGGACATGGCGTTAATGGATTTACTTTGAATCCAGCTTTGGGAACATTTTATTTGTCCCACCCAAACATGACTTTTCCTGAAACAGGAAAAATATATTCAATTAACGAAGGGTATTACGCACATTTCCCTCAAGGAGTAAAAGATTATTTGAAGTACTGTCAAGCAGAGGAGGAGGACCGTCCCTACACTTCGCGTTATATAGGTTCTCTGGTTTCTGATTTTCATAGAAATATGATCAAAGGAGGTATTTATATTTATCCAACAAGTTCGAAAGCTCCTCAAGGAAAATTACGTTTGTTATACGAATGCAACCCGATAGCTTTCTTGGCAGAACAAGCCAAGGGGAAAGCGACAGATGGTTACCAACGTATCCTTGATTTGCAACCTACTGAATTGCACCAGAGGGTTCCTATTTTTTGTGGAAGTACCAAAATGGTTAATAAGGCCGAAGAGTACATGGCAAAATATCCAGAAGATAAAAATTACGCTGTCATCACTGAAGTTCAATAAAAAAAGCCCACTTAAGAGTGGGTTTTTTTGTGTTTTCTAATCAGTAGTTTTAAGATTAAAGACGAACTACTTCAACTCAAAATCAATTTGACGTTGTTCTTCACAGGCTTTTTTGTCCATGGCAGTTCCAACACCAATACCTATAGCCATTCCCATTGGCAATCCAACAGCAAGCAATCCCATATTGCCAAGGCTCATTCCAAAAGCAGCACCCATAGGAATGCCAAAAGCAGCCATCCCAATTGCCATCCACATATTTCGATAGTGATTTTTAGAAACGATTTTGTGCTCTTTTTCAAGATGCGATAAAATTTTTACTTGCGTTTTCTTAACTGCTTTAATCAATGTTTTTTCATCGCCCTCCGTTGCATGTATCGTATCGATATGCTCGTTGATGAAAGCAATTGTTTTTTCGGACAATTCTTTGGTTTTTAAAAGGTCTAAAAGAGATCTGAATTGAGTATAAGACGCTGCTAATTTTTCGGAAGCTTGGTAACGTGGGTTTTCTTGGAGTGCTTTTATTTCCATATATGTTGTCATTTATAATACCAGTATTTAAAATTATACAAATAATTTAATTTTTAGAAAAATTGTGATTATTTATAAAAACAAATGTCAAGAACTTATTCGAGAAGATTTTTGGTGAGGTCTTAACAATGGTATTAAAGCATACTAAATTAAACAAAAACAAAACGCAGGATAGTGCTATGTGATCAGTACTTTTTTATAGTGTACCCCGACAGTGAACCATCTTTTGAGGTTTATTGGGTAAAAAAAGTTCAGGTTATTCTAATTCTACAATGATTTCATTTTTACGGTTGAAAACTTCGTAAGGAGCATTGTAACCAAAGAAATAAAATCGCTTTGAGTAGGAGATACCTTGTGCTTCTAAGGCTTTGATCAATCGATTTTTATAACGTGCTATTTTCACATCGTTGGCCCAGCCTCCAAAAGAGATAGCAGCTACCTTTTTTGCGGGTTCTTCTTTGAATACAATTCTAGATTCATTGGGTTTGGGAAGTTGTTCTTTTTTCAGTTTAGATGGTACCATAAACATCATGGTCATGCGATCTTCTTCAATAGACATACTGACGGGAGAGGTCATCGCTATTTTTTCATTCCTATCGTTATTTCCAAAAATATACCCTGCCAATACTCCAAACCCTTTCCTAGAAGCTTTTTTGTAAACATCTGAAGACATTTCTACTGAGGTAAACAAAGTGGCTTCGTAAGATCTTGTTTCAAATTTTTCATAAGACTTGATCACTGTATAAGGATAGGTTTCGATATTCCATTGACTTTTGAGTGCAAAAAACTGCACGACGCCAAATGCGACACCAATTAACCCTAGTATAATAGCTATTATTTTCATAAGGTATATCATTGTATAATTTAAGGGCTTTCTCTAGTGTTCTTTTTTAAAGACTTTTACAATTCTACTATTGAAAACTTCTGATAAATTCCAATTGTACAATTCCGAATCTGTTGTACTGTAAAATTCAACAAAAACGGTGTTGAGTTCTATGTCATAACTTGCAAAACTTTGGTATCCAGGAATCCAACCTGCATGTTCGTATTTGTAAATAGAGCTGTAGATTTGCTGTTCACCAGGCTCAAATAACGAACCGTCGTTCAAAGCTCTTATGAATATACCAACATCTTCTGCAGTTGCCAACATACCGTGATCGTCTGCTTTTAAATCATTTGGGTATCCAATATGATACCCACTCATAACATCTTCTAATGCCACTTCATCTAAGGAACCATAAGTGTGATTGAGTTGCAAAGGTTGTAAAATTTTATTGCGTATGAACTCAAAATTAGGATAGCCCAAAACCTCATCCATAATTTTATTGATGAGTAAGTAATTGGTGTTGCAGTATGCATAGTCTTGACCTGGTTCAAAGTTGGCAGGTTTGTCTAAAATCAATGCGATACTTTCCTCATAGGTTTTGGTTGGATTTCCCCAAAAATTAGGGGTACTATCCGTAAAATTTGGAATACCACTTTTGTGTTGTACCATATGACGCAAGGTGATTTTATCTGCATTCTCGATTCTTCCATTGAGTTCAGGTAAATACTCTGCTAGTGTTTTGTCCAATGAAAGAAGCTCTTCTGATACGAGTTTGCTCACAGCCACGGCATCGTACAATTTACTTATGCTAGCTATCTTAAATAGAGATTTAGGATCTGCTGGAATTTTATTTTCTCGATTTTTCCAACCACTTGCATAATACTGAGGAGGTTTTCCTTCTTGCTGTACATAGACAAGTACGCCATCAAAACCATACGAAAGTGAAGCGTCCAATTGTTCTTGTATGGTATTAGGCAGAGGCAATATCCAAGCTTTTACCAATAACCAAGGCACAAAATACAAGGAAGAAATAGAACCAAGTATCCAGACAAACTTTAGAACTTTTTTACTTTTTGATTTTGATTGTCCAAGGCTATTCATGCAAATAAAG
>JBMZVD010000049.1:0-16082 GCA_049625305.1 Flavicella sp. | reverse complement strand
AACTGCTCTAGTATTGGAGGAATTCAATCTAAAAATGCATCCTTACTAACACCAGATTACGAAACGCAAGTCTCAAGTACAAAAAAGTTTTTTGCTGTTTAATTAAAAAAATGTTTCTATTCCTGACAAATCTGAAACCACAGATGATTTGATTAAAATAGAGAAAGGAGCTGACAAATTTGCAAATAAGAGTAATGTTGGCTGTAAAAAGACACATACAAACGCAAAAGAAATACTTTTTGTGATTGAATATACAAGTGATTACGTTTTGGACCAAACAGAAACTGCAATATTTACAATCGCAGCCATACTTACCGATGAAAAGATTACTGAAGCCACAAGTGCAAGTTCAACTAATAGAACCCTGACCATGACCATTACAGGATGACTATAACAGGTAAGGAAGACGAAGAAGCAGCTAGTACTGATGATTTAAGTCAATACGGATTTAGCTTCGGACCAAACCCATCAACAAATTTCATACAATTGAATGCTTCAGCTTCCATAGAGACTGTAAGTATAAAAAATGTAATAGGACAAACACTCATAAACAAACCCCTAGGAGATAAAAATGGTATTTTAGACATAAGAACACTTAACACTGGAATTTATATCGTAGAAGTCACTATAAACAGCTTTAAAGGGAGCTTCCAGTTTGTAAAAAACTAGAAAAATAAAATAGATTAATCATGCTTTAAAAAAAGCTACACATTGTGTAGCTTTTTTTGTTATAAAAATTTACGCACCAATAATTTGCATTATCTAAACTTGGAAAATGATGTAAAGAAATTAAAAATTCGTTAATATATTGATTAAGTAATACTTTCGAGGCATTATCAAATCTATTTCTTAGCTAAAAAAATCTTGATATGATTTATCTTTTGAGATGAACCTAAATTAAGCCATACACATAACAATCATTTAATAAAACTACAAACCTCCATAGTATAAATATCTAAAATATAATAGACTGTAAAATCCAAAAAGCCCTTTTGTCAAATAACAAAAGGGCTTTAATTTATTAAATGCTTTGCATTTATTCTTTTACAATGGTGAAAGTTTTAAAAGTAGTTTCTGAGGCAATTTTCACCAAATAAACACCCGGTTCCAAACCTGAAACATCAATTGATGAAGATCCTGATGCCAAACTAGCTCCACTTACTTTTTTCCCTACTATGCTATACATTTCGAATGAATTAACTTCATTAACTCCAGACAAATACAACCTATCCTTTACTGGATTTGGGAACAATTGCAATCCATTCAAATCATCATTCAAATCCAAAGACAAAGGCTGGTTGACTTTAACATCGAGTTTGATTGTCTGAGGACAGTAGTATTCGTTGTTTTTAGAAACGAGGTCGTTATTTGGATTGAATTTCAACTCTAATTGCTTGACACCCGAAAAATCAACACCATCATGCGCTAACTCTACTTGAATTCTTCGGTTCCATGCCCAACAGTTTTGACCTACACCAATAACATCGACATTGTGAATTGAGAACCCATCGTGGTCACCAACAAACTTTACAATACTTTCTTCGGAAAGTGAGGTTACTGAAGAAGCCAAAGGTCCATTTGGCTTTCCAAACGAATCCCAATTCATTAAAATAAATATAGAAATAATATTACTATCAATACCTGCTGATAAGTCAATATTATAAACGCCAGTAGCAACATCTTTTGTTACCGTTTGAATGTACTGATCAACCTTAGTACCACCATTACACGCTTCTACAGTTTGGTATTTTAACTCCTCTATCCCCAACCCAGAACATACGATTGCTGGACATGCGCTGAAACTTACCTGATCTTTATCTCCTTTAGTTGATAAAGGCATGGTGATAGCACTGTTTAAATCATTGTTTGTAGCTGTAATTGAGACACTTGGATACGCTGCAAAATTAATTGCCTTATTTTGAATGATATTTGGAAACAAGGCAGCAGTTTCAGTAATTGATAATGCTTCATTGTTATTTGCTATATGACCAGAATAGTATGGTCCTGTAACCGATTTATTATATTTATTGTTGAATTCAGAAAATTCCCAAAAAGTTTTACCATCTCCTTTATTCAAACCACCAGTTGGACCTGTAGGTTGCTGATTAGGATCAGTATGCATCTGTATATTGTTGTTATAAGTTGATGACATATAGCGTACTCTCATATAATTTTGCCATTGAATATCAGATGGGCTTGGTGAGCTAACTTGCATTGCATTGTACCCCAAAGCATCCCATCCAATATAATTGGTCGATGCATCGTCACGAATAAGTGCTTGCCATTGACTAAGTGAGTTAACGTTAGGTAGGGTATTTACCACAACTGGTGGTAAATTGGTCAAATATCCAATGTGTTCAGCCAATTTAGAATTTGAAAAAGCTGAAATGAAATCATTGTAGTGGGCACCATTTACTGGATTCATAGGACCACCACTTTCAACGTCTTCTAACCAAGATTGCATGTATTTGTGGGTATTTCCACCTTTTACAATATGACTACCTGTTTTCATAAAATACTTACAATCTACAGCAATATTATCCTTGTATAAATTTTGACCACCTCCATGATTGTAAATAGCTGCATATTTCGCACCATCAGTGGAAACTCCAACATTGTAAAAGAAGTTTCCTTCCACAAAGTTACCCGTAGTGTAGTTGTCCAAGTAAACACCATTTGTAGGTACATCGTACAACACATTGTTCATTACCTTGTTTTCGCGGTTGTAAAACCCATGTCCCAAACCAAGGTACACAGCACCACCATCAAAATGGTGGTAATATGGCAGGTCATGTATCACGTTATTTTCGCTCACACACTGTCTAGCATCTCTATATTTGATAGCAAAGTGAGGTGCATTGTAAATCTCATTTCCAATCGCTTTATTTCCAGATCCTGAGAGTGTAATCCCGGGAACTTGTGACTTTTGATCCCAAGCAAAATCGTGAATTGTAGAGTTTTTAACTATGTTATTTTCAATATTTAAATGGAAATCTGTTACTTTTTCAACTCCTAGTTTAACACCACCAGCACCATGATTATACAATTCACAATTGTCTACTGTGTTGTTTTCTCCCTCGATACGTACACCCCATTGGTTAAAATTACGAATGATAGAATTTTTAACCAATACATTCTCTGAATTCTTGATAAAAATTCCATTTTTTAACCCTCCTTCTATGGTAACATTTTCAATTGTGATATTATTTGCATTTTTAATTGAAATCATATCATCATTCAAAATTGACAATGATAGTTTTTTACTTGTCCAATCCACCGGTGGATAAAAATATAATTTCATCGTTTCTCTATCAATAAAATACTCACCAGGCATATCTAACTCTTCAGGTATATTGTCAAAATGAAAATGAGACACCTTTGTAGCTGCATCTATATTTAGCCCATTAGGATAATCATTATAGACATTAGAACTTGTTGAGAAATCAGCAGCTAACTGTTGTTGTGAAACAGACGTTACATTCACAGCAGATTTGCTTCCATACCTTAACTCAATCTCTGTATTGTTAATATCTTCTATTTGATTGTACTCCCACTCCCATGAAGAGTGCAGGACACCGTCTAACCAAATCTTTTCGTCATGATTCTTATAATAACTCCATGAATTGACTTTCGCATCTCTAGAAGAATCTATCTTAAAGACCATACCATCTTCCTTGTTGGAATTAGTATATTTTGAACCACCTGAAACAACATGTGTATAAGAAACAGCTCCTGGAACTTTCGACCTTAGGTCTGACCATTGAGGTATCATCAATAGATCATTTGTATTTGCAAATACCTCACCTTTGTTAGGCCAACGAGCAACATCCATTTTTGATTCGTCCAGCCACAACATAGCAGGTGTTTCAAAAACATCAGAAAAACCGTAGCCATGTAAATTAAAACTTCCCAATTGTGATTTTGTAATACCAACAGTAGACAAATCCAATACTTTAATATTGGAAGCTGCGGAAGGATTCGAAAGAGTAAATCCAGAAGTTGAAGCATCGTAATCGACAAAATCATTTGGATTTAAAACCAAACCTCCGTTTAAAAATACTTCGCCACAAGCTGATATTTTTAAGTTATTGTGATTTGCATCCAGTTCTATCTTAGAATCTATGAGATAAGTGTTGCTTCTCAATATTAATTCATCAACAGAGGAAGTATTGTTTTTAATTGCCTCTAGCTCACTTATAAGTTGAGCAGTTGTATTGATATTTTTTTGGGTTTGTGCAGTTACGATACTAGTAACAAAAAATAGAACACATCTTAAAAATCTTTTATTTTTAAGAAAGAATGAAGTAGTCATAGGGTAAATTTTCATTATTTATAAGGGGGGTGAATTTTATACTAACACAAAATTAACAACTGAATCAGGCTAAAATTGAAACATTTATCACAAAAATTAGTAAAAAATGCATTAAACGATACCGCTTTAAGAGTTAACTGATTAATCCCATATAATTTTACTGAATACATCACAAACTAAAAAAAAAGGTTGTTTAAAAATACTTTTCAAGTAGACTACCAATCATAATTTTTATGCATAAAAAAACACCTGCTTTTTCAAACAGGTGTTTGTATAATAATTAATTATGATCCTAGAGACTATTTCCGAAAGAAATAATTACAATCCCAATGATCATTGAAGCCAAACCTACATACAAGAATGTCTTCGCTTTAGAAGAGGCACCAACCCACTCTTTAGTAACAATTCCACTCACAATAGCAACTGCCACTGAAACCGTATTGAATATAGCATATCCAACAGAATTACCAACTTCTCCAAGAGAGATTGCAGCGTAAGCAAATACCGCGGAAGCAGCAAAGTTGAAAATCGCCATCACCGTACACAATGAAATATTTCTTCCAAAAGATGGAGTTTTGAATTGTCCCCATAATTTTTTGACAGATAACTGATACCCAAAATAAGCTGCAATCGCAAGACCTCCAGACATATAAATCACATACATTACAGCTACTGAACTCATCCATGAAGGGTTTCCTTGAGCCAAAACAGTTTGATTTATAACTGGTGTTCCTACCGTATTGGCGTAGCTAAAACCTGTTGCCAACAAACCTCCGACTACTGCAATGAGAATTCCTGTTGTCATAGATCGATTTTCACCATTTGTATCGTCATTTTGAGCGCGTAACATCCCCGCTTTTCCATTGGCTATTACCCCAAGTAAAACAACGAATATACCTCCTAAAATTGTACTAAATATATTGCTCGCTGGCAAGCCATCTACTGCAAATGGTATCAAAGACCCCACCAAAATAATCGTTCCTATAAAAATTGAGAACCCTAAAGAAAGACCGATATAATTGATCGCTTTTCCCCACATCATAACTCCTATACCCCAAAGCAAACTTGAGACAACCATACCAAGAAGTACACTTGCTGGTATCGCAGCTAACACCTCTGAAAACCCATCAATTAGTAAAAATGCTGCTATATTGGGTATTACAAATGTGTTGATTGCAAAGAAAAGCCCCCATGTGTTTTCAAATTCGAAATCTTTGGTAAATTTTTCTGGTAATGCATATAGCCCTAGCAACAATCCTGCTAGAATGGCAATTAAAACTCCTTCAATCATTGTGTTAATTTTTTAATAGTTAGTTTAGTTAATATAATAGTTGTTAGTATGTACCTATTTTTTTGAAATCTCCAGGAGCGAAGTTCTCAATAGGTAGTTTATCGATTTTTTTTGGACTCAAATACAAGTCTTTAGAATTAAAGCCAGGGTTTTCCTCAAAGTAGACATTGTCAATGTCAATGATTTTACGTCTTTTGTTGCTAATCCCTTTGGTACGCATCGCTTTTTTATCCAATGCAACCGTTGGGTTGTAAAATAAATTACGGTTTGCATAACTTTTAGGGAACTTGAATTCAGCGTAGTCATTTTCAGGAGAAAGTGCCAAAAACTCTTTAAATGTTTTGTACTTGGCATATGGAGTGTTCTCTATTTTACCGTCTCCATACTTTTTAACTGCATTGTTCCATGCATTTTGGACTCTAGGTTTTCCTTTGTAAGAATTGTAATACCCTCCATTACCGTGTAAAATTGGAATTCTACAATCCACAAACACATTATCATCCATATAGTTTTGTCCTCCAGTATTCAACATAATCGCTCCAAACCCCCATTCAGAATCAAGATAAGAAACGTTTTTAAAGTAATTTTTTTCCATAAAAACTCCCATAGCATAGTTGTCACAATACACACCATTAGTCGGAACATTGTACATGTAATTATTTTTATACACATTTCCTCTATTGGAAGGGTTTAATGGACTCGTGTAAACATATACCGCCCCACCATCGAACATATGATACGTTGGTAAATCGTGAATTTTATTATTCTCTACAACACAGTCGTTGGTGTAATTCATACGGATCGCAAAATGAGGCATGTCGAAGATTTCATTGTTGCGTGCAAAATTTCCAACCCCTTTATCAAAATAAATACCTGGCTGCTGAGATTTTTGATCCCAAGCCAAACTGTAAATAGAACAATTTTCTACAACATTATTGGCAGGTCGCAATGTCTTTTTATCTCCACCTCTCAGAGTTACTCCATAAGAACCCACATGATGAATCTTAGAACGACTGATACGGTTGAAACTTCCACTTAACAAAACCCCCCCCATAGCTACATTCTTAATCTCAGAGTCCACAATCACAATATGATTTGACTTATTTACAACAATTCCATTTTTACAACCAGAATCAATTGTAATATTCTCTATACGAATCCAAGAGGCATTTGATATGGTGAAAACATCGTCTTGTAATGAAGATACATACATCGACTTTTCAAGATATTCTTCTGGAGGATACAAGTATAAAATACCGTTTTCGCGATCCATAACGTATTCACCCGGCTGGTCAATTTCCTCTAAAATATTTTCAAAGTAAAAATGACTCAAACGAGGCAATCCTCCACCCAAACCATTCAATTCTCCACTAGCAAGTGTGATTGTTTTGTTTGTAATGTCTGTAGACTTAATGTTGGTGTATGTCCATTCCCATGTAGTCCCCAAGACACCGTCAATCCATACATTTTCTATGTCTTTCCAATGTTTCATTCTATCAAAGGCTACTTGAAAGGTTCCTCCATTATTCATAAACTCTTTATCCTTATCCCAGTTCCAAACCCTAGGTTTTTTGGGTCCTTTTTCAATAATTTTGGTAAAGGAAACCATCCCTGAAAGATTACCAACTTTAGCCTTTTCTTCCAAATAAGGTGATACTTCATTTTTGTTAGGCCATCTTGCCAATTCCATACGCACTCCACCAATACTCAAACCAGCTGGAGCAATTCTCGAATTTGGTTCCATTTGCCATCCGTGTTTTGTTGGAGCTCCTAATTTTTTGATTCCATGCTTCTTTAAGTTGACAGTAACAATTTTAGATTTAGCCTCCTCAGATAAAATTCTATCCAAAATACGATTGTCTTTTAGAGGAGAGAACCAACTTGGCTCTAAATATTGACCACCAAAAAACACCACATCGTGCCCTTTTTTGGCCTTGATAACCAATGGAGCTTGATTGGTTCCTGAATGGTTTTTAAACAAACGAAAGCCTTTTTGAACAGCATACTCTCCTGATTCAATTTCTATCGTTACCCCTTCCAAAGGATAAGCTCCTTGATTGTTTAACTTCTGAACAGCTTTGAGAGCATCTTCCAATGAATACTGATCTTTTTCAGGATTTGTTGTCACTGTAAACACTTTCTTCTGCCCCAAAATGCAATTGCTGAATAGCAACGCAAGTATAAATAATTTCTTCATGTGTATTTCGTTTAATTAAATACTACCAATTAAATTTAAATACGGTAGTACTTTCAAAGACTTCGTCTTTATTTAATATTGATTTAGGCGACCCTTGAATGTTTGGCCCATTTGGATATCTATGAGTTTCACAACAAAATCCTTTGAACTTACCAAAAGAGGCTCCTGACTCCCTTGACAATGCGTCCGAAGTATACTTTCCTGTGTAAAATAACATTCCAGGTTCCGAAGTAGCAACTTCCATACTTCGACCTGATTTTTCACTAGAAAAAGAAGCTACATTTTCCAATTCAAAATTGTTTTTATCAAACAAATAATAATGCTCAAAACCATCACTCATAGCCGTATGTACAGCTCCTATTTCCTTTTTTGAACGCAAATCATCAGCAGCACCATCTAATTCCAAAACAACTCCCGTTGCTGCTCCTGTCTCATCTAACTCCAACTTTTTGGATGCAGCAATTTTAACATGATGAGCTTCAACAGTGTCTTCAAAATTAGAGAGATTGAAATAGGTATGATTTGTCAAAGACAAAGGTGTGTCTTGATCTGTAGTTGCCTTGTAAGATATTTCGAGTGCATTGGTGTCATGCAATAAAAATGTTACTGAAATCTTTACATTTCCAGGATATCCTTCTTCCATATGTGGACTTGTCAAGGACATCTCAATTCCTACAGCAGATTCTGAATGAATTGGATTTGCTGACCAAACCTTTTTATCAAAAGCCTCAGCCCCTCCGTGCAGATTGTTTTCACCACAGTTTTTTGCCAATACATAATCGGTTCCGTTAAGTGAAAACTTTGAATCTTTGATTTGAGAAGTATACCTTCCAACGGTACAGCCGAAGTAAGGAGCATTGGCTTTGTAGTCCTCTGAAAAATAACCCTCTAAAGTATCGAATCCACAGACGATATCTGCAAGATTTCCTTTTGAATCAGGTACCTGTAGAGAAGTAATAGTAGCCCCGTAATTGGTGATTTTTAAAACAATTCCGTTTTTATTTTCAAGGGTATACAAATCAATATTTTGATTTTTATATACGCCAAATTTTGTTGTATTCAATGTGATGGTTTTCATTTTAGTTGTCTTTAAAAACAAGGTAAATTGTTGGTTAGACAATTTACCTTATCAATTATTATTTTTCTTCAAACGGCGCTAATTTAGCCCAGTTGAAAACAACACCCGTTCCAGGTTCGTCAGAAGCTACCGCACGGTAATTTTCAACGACCAATGGACGTGTTGTGTATTCATCAATAGGAAAACTGTGAACTTCCAACCAACCAGAATTCGGCTGAGAAGAAACCAAGCTCACATGCAATTCTTGCATCCCATGAGCACAAACAGGAATGTTATTTTTGTCTGCTAGTCTAGCTGCATTCAACCAACCTGTGATCCCACCACAATTAGAGGCATCCGGTTGTACAAATGACAAATTAGACTGCTCAAAAGCATATTCAAATTCGTGAATGGTGTGTAAATTTTCACCCATTGCTAATGGCATACCTGTAGCGGCTCCAATCTCCGCGTATCCTTTGTAGTTATCTGGAATTGTTGGTTCTTCAAACCAAAAAATATCATATTTTTTAAAGGCATTTGCCGCTTCGATAGCCTGCTCAACTGACATAGAATAGTTAGCGTCAACCATGAAAGTAACATCAGGTCCTATCAATTCACGGACGGCTTTGATACGCTCTAAATCTTCTTCAAGTTTTTCTCTTCCTATTTTGATTTTTACAGCTTTAAAGCCTCTGTCCAAATATCCTTGAATATTGTTCAACAATTTATCCAATGGAAACATCAAATCAATACCACCACAATATGCTTTACAAGTATTGTTCTCACCTCCTGCCATTTTCCAAAGAGGTTGTCCTGCTTTTTTACAACGAATATCCCAAAGTGCGATGTCTATTGCTGAAATGGCGAAAGAAGCGATACCACCTCTACCTACATAGTGTATGTGCCATTCTAAAAAGTCATAGATTTCTTCGATATCAGCGCCGTCTTTTCCAATCAATGCTTCCGAAAAATCATGTTCTATCATTGCTTTGATAGCATGACCTCCCTTTCCACCAGTATACGTATAACCAGTACCTTCACTTCCATCCTCTAATGTAATCGTAGCCGTTACCAATTCGAAATGGTAATGGTCACCATGTTTGGCATCTGATAAAACCTCTGGAAGTGGCACCTTAAAAAGGCGTACATCTACCTTTGCTATTTTTGTACTCATAATAGTAAATTATAAAAAGACAGCCCCTTATAAAAAAAGGAGCTGTTTGAATTGTATTATCCTTTAAACTTTACGTAAAACGTTTTCTTTTCCATGTACTGTTCGAAACCGTATTTCCCGTCTTCACCACCGGTACCACTTAATTTGTACCCATTGTGGAATCCTTGGTGTTGTTCACCATGTCCTCTATTTACATAGATTTCACCGTATTCCAACTCATCGTTACATTTCATGATGGTATTCATGTCATTGGTAAATACCATTGCAGCTAGACCGTACTCACAGTCGTTTGCATATCCGATTACTTCGTCAAAAGAGCTAAATTTCAACACAGGTAAAATCGGACCGAAAGACTCTTCATGTACAATGGTCATGTCTTGTTTTACATCAGTCAAGATAGTTGGCTCAAACCAATTTCCTTTTTCGAATTCAGCACCTTCAGGACGTTTTCCTCCATGCGCTAAAGTCGCTCCTTCCTCAAGAGATACAGCCACTAAATGCTCCATATGCTTCAGTTCGCTTTCATTGACTTTAGGTCCCATATCTGTATCCTCCAACATTGGGTTACCAACTTTTAACGCAGCTACTTTTGGCATGAATATTTCCATGAAAGCATCGTAAACATTTTCATGTACATACAATCTTTCATTACAAGTACATACTTGACCACAGTTATCAAAACGAGAATGCAATGCTGCATCAGCTGCTGCTTCTAAATCTGCATCTTCAAAGACAATAAAAGGTGCTTTTCCACCCAATTCTAACTGCACGTGAATCAAATTATCGGCAGCCATTTTTGCTATCTGTTGTCCCACCGGTGTAGAACCAGTCATAGTTACCATTTTGGTAATCGGATTTTGCACCAAAGCAGACCCCATAGAGCGTCCTGGTCCAGTGATGATATTGATAACTCCTTTAGGAATTCCAACTTTTTCAGCCAAATATCCTAATTCTAATGTAGCCAATGGTGTTTCACCTGTAGGCTTGATTACGATAGTATTTCCAGCTACCAATGCAGGACCAAGTTTTCTTCCTGCTAATGCCAATGGAAAATTCCAAGCCGTAATTGCTACTACAACTCCACGAGGAATCTTTTGAATCCAAATTTGTTCGTCTGGATTATCTGAAGGAATAATATCTCCTTCAATTCTTCGAGCACCTTCACAAGCATACTCAATAAAAGATGCTGTTACAGCAACTTCCATACGAGCAACAGTTAACAACTTTCCTTGCTCTCTAACAAGCAACTCTGCCAAAGACTCACTATTGGCTTTGATTTCGTTGGCTAGTTTGTATAAGTATTCTGCACGTGTTCTGGCAGGTAATTTTCTCCACTCTTTTTGTGCTTTTTCAGCAGCTTCTAGAGCTTCATTTGCGTCTTCAACAGATCCGTTTTGAACTTTTGCTACTACTTCTCCTGTAGATGGACTTAAAACTTCTGAAAGCTCCCCAGAGGCAGTCTTTTTCCAAGCTCCATCGATAAACAATTGATATTCTTTCATTTTATATTTTTTTTAATTGGTTTTCAACCAAAATGTATGAAACAATGATGTATTATACTAATTTATGAGAATTATCTTCCCATCCATCCACCGTCAACAAGTGTTACACTTCCGTGCATGTATGCAGCAGCTTCAGAACACAAGAAAACTAATGGTCCTGCAAAGTCTTCTGCCTCTCCCCATCTTCCAGCAGGGATACGACTCAAAATAGAAGTAGCCCTCTCAGGATCGTTACGCAACGCCTCTGTATTGTCAGTAGCAATGTAGCCTGGTGCAATAGCATTTACATTGACACCTTTTCCTGCCCATTCGTTGGCAAAAGCCATTGTCAACTGACCGATCGCTCCTTTACTAGCAGCATATCCAGGCACTGTAATTCCTCCTTGGAACGTCAACAAAGATGCTGTAAAAACAACTTTTCCACTTCCTCTTTCAATCATATCTTTTCCAATTTCTCTTGTCAAGATAAACTGTGCATTTTGGTTTACTTCCACTACTTTATCCCACATTTCATCTGGGTGTTCAGCGGCAGGTGCACGTAAAATTGTACCTGCATTGTTTACCAAAATATCAATTACAGGAAAATCCGCTTTTACTTCTTTGATAAATGCATACAAAGCCTTACGATCGCTAAAATCACATTGGTATGCTTTGAATTCTTTTCCTCTTGCTACTACTTCTTTTTCAACATCAGAACCTGACAATTCTAAACTTGCAGATACTCCGATTACATTGGCTCCAGCTTCAGCTAATCCAATAGCCATCGCTTTTCCAATTCCTCTTTTACAACCTGTTACGATTGCTGTTTTTCCTTCTAAACTAAATTTATTTAAAATACTCATATCTAACTTATTGTATTGTTTATCTATCTTATTATTGTTGGCAATCCATTAATACTTTCAACCCTTCAGGATTGTTGTCAATATCTTCAAAAACTTTTTGGATCGATGTCAAAGGTTGCACGTCTGTAATCATTTCTTCAAACGGCAATTCGTTTGCAGTAACCAATGCGATTGCAGTTTCATAATCTTCTTTTTCGTATACTCTTGCTCCTATCAATTTCAATTCTTTCCAGAAGAACTTGAACAAATCAATTTCTTTCTTTTGACCGTGAATCGCCACCATTACAATACGTCCTCTGATTCCTGCAACCTCTGTCATTACATCCAGAGCAGGCTGAACGCCAGCTACCTCAAAAACAACATCTGCCAAACTTCCACCTGTCTTTTCTTTCACATAAGAAATCAAATCTACTTCCAAAGGAGAAACAGCGTCAAAACCAAGTTCTTTAGCTTTAGCAATACGATTTTTATTTACTTCAGAAATAATAACTTGAGCTCCAGTAGATTTAGCAACCATAGCCACCAACAATCCTATAGGTCCTCCACCAATGACTACAGCCGTTTCGTCTTTGGTCAAACCACTCAAGCGCACATCGTGAACAGCTACTGACAATGGCTCAATCAATGCAGCCAATTTTAAATCAGTTGACTCTTGTAGTTTGTGCAATGTAAAAGCAGGAACATTCCAATACTGCTGCATTGCACCAGGACTATCTATTCCTATAAATTTTAAATCTTCACAGATATGATTAAAACCTTTGTCAGATGGCTTCACTCCTCTGTCATCCAAAGGGCGAACTACTACTTTTTCTCCAACTTCGTAACCTTCAACTCCCTCACCCACTGCATCAATGACACCTGACATCTCATGCCCAATAGTCAAAGGCATAGACACTCTTTGATCCATCATACCGTGATAAATATGTACATCTG
The DNA here is from genome assembly GCA_049625305.1 of Flavicella sp. Classification (GTDB taxonomy): domain Bacteria; phylum Bacteroidota; class Bacteroidia; order Flavobacteriales; family Flavobacteriaceae; genus Flavicella. The sequence continues at coordinate 2,774 of JBMZVD010000049.1, read as the reverse complement.
TTCCACAAACACCTACATAGGCTACTTTGATTCGCACCTCACCTGCTAAAGGTTGTTCGATTTCTTTTTCTACTACCGAGAAGGTTTTGTCTCCTCTATATTCTGTTGCTTTCATTAGATATATTTTATTCAGATAAAAAACTTGTTTTATATATGAAGCAAATATAGTGTTTTAAAATAGTAAACCTAATTATTGTCTTCACATATTTTACCATTCAAAGATAAATAGCAAAAAATGAAAAACGAAAACATAGCTCACTGTTTATCTGACAAATAACACACATCCTACAAATTTACAGAGCATCATCAATAAAAAATAAAGTAAAAAAAAAGTGCAGCTGAAACAACTGCACTTTTTTATAAAAATAATAGAAAATTAATTTTTAACCACCTTGAAAGTTCCTTGAACTCCTGCAACACTTGCCTTAGCAACATAAACTCCAGATGTCAAGTTTGCAACATCAATAGTAGCACTTTTTGCATCTACAACTACTGACTTTACCAATTGACCTGTCAAGCTATACAAAGCAACAGACTGAATGTTTTCAGCAGCACTTACTTTCAATACATCGTTCGCAGGATTTGGATACGCATTGAATCCGTAAACTAGCAAATCATCGATAGAAGCAGCAGCATCCTCAATCATAGACAACTCAGCTATAAACAAATCGTTAGCATCATCGTGATCATTATCAGCCCCGTACTTCCCTCTTGAAAGTTGCAGAACGACACCTTGGTGATTGCCAGAGCCATTTTCACCAGCATCTGTACCGATTGGCAAAGGATTCGGAGTTGTAAAACTAAATGTAAAGGTTGTATAATCCGTACTATTAAAAGCATCATGTGCCACCAAAATTTGATTGGCATCTTTAGACATACCGGTTTGGTCTCCAATTAAAGCAACTCCACTGTGTGTTTTTGACAAATCATTGATTTGTCTGAAGGTAAAAATAATAGGATTTGTATTTTTATCCGCTGAGAGACCTCTGAAACGAACGCGAGCAGTAACAGTGTATGAAGTTCCAGGCTTTAAAGCATCTCCACTTGTATTTTCAACGGTAATAGTTTGTCGTAAACTAGGTGTTTTTTGAGTTGGACTTACCAAAACCTTACCTTCAGATGTGAAATCAGGATCTAATTCAATATATGCTGCTCCACATCGATACCAAATACCGTCTGCTTGTGCTACTTTAACTCTTGATTTCACATTATCATTTGCATCATCAGCAGGAAGAAATCCTTCTCCAGAATTACAATCAGGAGTCACAGAAGTTTCACTCACCTCTAGAGATTCAAAATTTGAATTTTGGATCAATTGCGCATGTACTGAAAAAGATGCTACTGCACCTAAAATAAGTAATGTTTTTTTCATTTTGATTTAAATTTTTGTTGTTAGTTTTTGATTTTAAACATTGAATTCGATGTAAAAATAGTATACAAAATCTAACTAAATATAGAACAAATACCACTTTTAATGGTAAAATTAACACAATCAAACTTAAAAAGCATTACTATTATACATGCAAATTTCAATCATTTCCTAAGTGGAAACAACTAAAATCTGCAATTAAAAAACAACAAAAATCAATCTATCAACAACTTAACCGATTGCACAGCGGTATCAGATTTAATATTTAACACATAAAGTCCATTTGAAAGGCTTGATATATCCAGTGAAGATTTTACTGCATTCAAACTAGTACTAAATACAATTTGCCCCATTGAATTTACAAGGCTTGCATTTTTGATGATTGAATTCGATTCAATAGTCACATTACCAGAAGCAGGATTTGGATAAACATCAAATACAGGCGATTCAGTTTTAGAAACACCTGCTGTAGGACTAGTCATCAAGATATTATCTACATAAGTCAAATCACCATTGCTACCCCTTCCAAGGCTAAAAATATATTGTTTAGATGCGGTCGGTGTAAATTCTACTGAATAATTCTGAGAAGTAGTGTTTTCAACTAAATAAGTCCATTTATTATCAGTACTCACAAAACCAACATCAATTTTGGCTAAACCCACCTCAAAAGATACCGTGTTTAGATTGATACCGTCTCCTGGATCTTCTTGAAAAGTTACAAATACACGTTGGGTATCTAAACCAGGGTCGTCAACTTTCCAGGCATCAAATGATATCGTATACGACACACCTTGTGTTAAATCCATTTTTTGCCGTAATTGAGGACCTTTATTAGTTGGATACTTGGCAGCTCCACTCTCTAACTCCATGTACCCACAGGCCCACCAAACACCAAGAGACTTTCCTCCTTTACAAGAATTAGGTTTAATTTGATTCGTGGATGCATCTATACCAACACTATCAAGACCACTGTCAACTATTTGCCCATAAGACAAAGTAAAAACAAACAACAAAATTAAAAGTAAAATTTTTTTCATGATTTATAATTTTTATTAAAATTGATTAGAAAACAACAACATATAATTGAGCCACCTAAATATTTAAACTAATAAACAAAACTAGTGAACACAATACTTAAATTTAAAAAACTCAAAAACCTCTACGAATATTTATTAACGTAAATTATTCAATTACAACTTTGTGAGAAGTAGTCTTTGCTCCAGTTTGTATATTTAAAACATATAAACCACTGGGTATTTCAGAGACTTTCATAGTATTATTACCTTTTGAAAATGAACTAGAAATGAGTGCCTCACCTAAGGAATTTATTAAAGAGGCAGAGAATTCTCCTATGTTAGAATTGATATTAATGATATCTTTGGCTGAATTTGGATAAACCCTTGAA
>JBMZVD010000048.1:0-16253 GCA_049625305.1 Flavicella sp. | reverse complement strand
TTGTCTTTTTGGAGCATCTGGATTTATAAATTTTATTTTGAAGGGGCAAGTTAAAACTTTTATTAGACACAGAATCAATATTTTCAATCATTATTTAACTATAATTTTTATTAACAATTAAAATCTATGTTTTTAAATGAAATCACTTTTAATTTATTTGTGTTCTTTCTAAAAAGTTTAGGCTAAATTTGTTTTTATATTAATATTGTTACTTTAAATATGACATATTCATGAAAAATCTAACCTTAAAGGACATTGCAGCAGCATTAAACATTTCAGTTACCACTGTTTCTAAAGCACTGAAAAACTATCCTGATGTAAGTGTAAAAACAAAAGAACGTGTAAAAGCATATGCCGAAAAAGTAAATTTTACGCCAAATTCTTTTGCTGCCTACTTAAGAACTCATGAGTCAAAAACCATAGGTATTGTAATTCCTAGACTTAATCATTACTTCTTCAGTAGTATTTTAAACGGAATTATTTCTGAGGCTGAAAAGCATGAATACATGACATTTATTTTGTGTTCTGAGGAATCCTATGAGTTAGAAAAAGTTCAAATCCAACGTTTACTTAGTAAAAATGTGGATGGTATTTTTCTTTCAATAGCAGATAAAACACACGATATGGCCCATATTCAAAATATCACTGATAATGGTACAAATTTGGTTATTTTCGATAAATATTCTAAACTAACCACATGCTCGAGTGTAGTAATAAATGATCGAAAAGCTGCTTACACAGCAGTAAAACACTTAATCAAAAAAGGTAAAAAGCGTATTGCTCATTTTAGAGGTCCTCTTCTTCCTCAAAACTCTATTGATCGATTCTTAGGTTACAAACAAGCTCTGGAAGATCACGGCATCGAGTACGATAAAAATTTAGTGTTTATTTGTGATGATATAAGTAATTCAGAAGGTTACGATCATACTCAGACTATCTTAGATCAAAAACTGGATGTCGATGCTATTTTTGCAGTAGCTGATCTTCCTGCTATCGGAGCAATAAAGTGTTTATTGGAAAACCGCATTAAAATTCCTGATCAAATAGCTGTGATGGGCTTTAGTAATTGGATGATTTCATCTCTTATAACTCCATCGTTGAGCACTATCGATCAACCTGGAGAATTGATGGGTCGTAAAGCTTTTAAGGTTTTCATCGAAGAAAGAAAATCCAAAAAAAGAAATGAGCCTGTTGTCTTTCAAAAGTATGAGATTGAAACAACTTTGGTAGAGCGAAATTCTACTTAATTTATTTCAAAAAATTAATGTTTCGGGTTAATCCTCCAAATTTGGTTCTTTTAACAGCGCTATCTTTAAAAACTTTATCAAAGGTTTCGGATGTCAATTCTTGCCAATCCTCTGAGGTCATGTGAAGTAACTCAGGGTGAGGATTAAATAAAGGTTCTTGATGTGGTTTTGAAAATTTATTCCAAGGACATACTTCTTGACAAACATCACATCCAAACATCCAGTTGTCCATTTTTCCCTTAAACTCTGATGGTAAAGCATCTTTGAGTTCAATGGTAAAATAAGAAATGCATTTACTCCCATCTACTTGATATGGTTCACTAATTGCATCTGTTGGACATGCATCAATACATGCTGTACAGCTTCCACAATGATCTGTTACAGGGTGATCGGGTTCTAATTCAAGGTCTAAAATCAATTCAGCAATAAAGAAAAAAGATCCAACTTGTTTTGAGATAAGGTTGCTATTTTTCCCAATCCAACCCAAACCTGATTTTGCAGCCCATACCTTATCCATAACGGGGGCAGAATCAACAAATACGCGACCATCGACCTCACCAATATGATTATTTATTAGTGATAATAATTTCTTGAGCTTATCTTTGATTACAGAGTGGTAGTCTTTTCCATAGGCGTATTGTGATATTTTTGGGGCTTCTGGGTCTAATTGTTTCTCCTGAGAATAGTAATTAAGAGTCAAAGAAATTACACTTTTGGCTCCTGGCACCAATCGGGTGGGATCAAGACGTTTGTCAAAATGATTTTCCATGTAGCCCATTTTGCCATGCTTATTACTATTCAACCAATTTTCAAGGCGAAGAGCTTCTTCTTCTAAAAATCCTGCTTTTGAAATTCCACAAGAAAGAAAACCAAGTTTTAACGCTTCGTCTTTAATCCATTGTGCATGGTTTCTTGCAAACATTTTCATTCTAGAATAATCCCTCTTGATTGTCTTTGATTCTACCCAGATGTTTGTAAGCTAATGCTGTGACTTCTCTCCCTCTAGGCGTCCTTATGATGAATCCTTGTTGTATCAAAAAAGGTTCATAAACCTCTTCAATGGTTTCACCGTTTTCGGAGACAGCTGTAGCCAAAGTAGTGATTCCTACAGGTCCACCTTTAAACTTATCGATTAGGGTAGTTAGTATTTTATTGTCCATTTCATCCAAACCATTTGCATCAACCTGGAGTGCTTTTAAAGCATATTGGGTTATTTCGAAGTCAATTGTTCCATTACCTTTTATCTGAGCAAAATCACGTACTCTTCGCAACAAACCATTTGCTATTCTGGGAGTTCCTCTGCTTCTTCCTGCAATTTCGATTGATGCTGCCTCTATGATGGGAACTTTGAGTATTTCTGCTGAGCGTTTAATAATTGTTGAGAGTAATTCGGTGCTGTAATATTGTAATCGACTACTGATACCAAATCGGGCACGCATAGGGGCTGTTAAAAGTCCAGAACGTGTAGTTGCACCAACTAATGTAAATGGATTAAGATTGATTTGTACGGTTCGTGCATTGGGTCCTGTCTCGATCATAATATCAATTTTATAATCTTCCATTGCTGAGTATAAATACTCTTCCACAATAGGACTTAATCGGTGTATTTCATCAATAAACAAAATATCTCGAGGCTCTAAATTCGTTAAAAGTCCAGCTAAATCCCCCGGTTTATCTAAAACTGGACCTGAAGTCATTTTTATTCCAGCATCTAATTCATTTGCAAGAATATTAGCCAAAGTAGTTTTTCCAAGTCCCGGAGGGCCATGAAATAAGGTATGATCAAGAGCTTCATCGCGCTGATTCGCAGCTTCAACAAATATTTTGAGATTTGACAGAATCTCGTCTTGACCTGCAAAGTCATCAAAACTCAAAGGCCTTAAAGCCTTGTCAAAGTCTTTCTCCTCAGGTGTAAATTGTTCGTTGGTGGGATCTAAGTTTTCATTCATTCAAACAAATATAGTGGAAATCTTATTGCCTTAAGTATTTCAATAGTGCATAAAAAAAAGAGACGCAAAAAGCGTCTCTTTGTACAATTATCAAAAAAAGGAGTTGGTTAATGCTGTAATTCTTCTTCACCATCTTTAAGGGGTACAATTTGAGAAACCCAATCCTCTTCTTGTCCTGGCTTGGAGTAGTCGTATGCCCAACGGTGAACTTCTGGAATAGCGCCGGGCCAATTTCCATGCATATGTTCTACAGGAGCAGTCCATTCCATTGTATTGGATTTCCATGGATTCATTTCTGTTTTCTTACCATAAAAAATACTGTGTAAGAAATTGTAAAGGAATACGAGTTGAGCCAAACCTGCTATTAATGCAAATATTGTAATAACAACATTGATGTCTGCTATGTCATCGAAGTATGGAAATGCGGTATTGGTGTAGTATCGTCTTGGTAAACCTGCCATTCCAATGAAATGCATAGGGAAGAAAACCCCATATGCGCAAACTGCTGTTACCCAAAAGTGAACATAGCCTAAATTTTTATTCATCATTTTCCCAAACATTTTTGGGAACCAGTGATACACTCCAGCAAAAAGACCATACAAAGCTGATATTCCCATTACCAAGTGGAAATGTGCTACAACAAAATATGTGTCGTGAACATTAATGTCTAGGGTGCTGTCTCCTAAAATTATTCCTGTTAAACCTCCTGAAATAAATGTAGAGACCAAACCAATTGAAAAAAGCATTGCGGGGTTCAATTGAAGATTACCCTTCCACAAGGTTGTGATGTAGTTAAAAGCTTTTACTGCAGATGGAATGGCGATTAATAGAGTTGTAAAAGTAAATACTGAGCCTAAGAAAGGATTCATTCCGGAGATAAACATATGGTGACCCCAAACAATGGTTGATAAGAAGGCAATTGCTATAATCGAAGCGACCATGGCACGATATCCAAAAATAGGTTTTCTTGAATTTGTTGCTATGATTTCTGAAGTAATCCCCAATGCAGGTAGTAGTACAATGTAAACTTCGGGATGGCCCAAAAACCAGAACAAATGTTCATATAAAACAGGTGATCCCCCTTGGTAATGCAATACTTCTCCTTGAATAAAAATATCGGATAAGAAAAAAGATGTCCCAAAGCTACGATCCATAATCAAAAGCAGAGCAGCAGAAAGTAAAACAGGGAAAGAAACCACACCAATTATTGCTGTGATAAAAAATGCCCAAATTGTAAGTGGAAGTCTTGACATAGACATTCCCTTTGTTCTAAGGTTAATTACAGTTACAATATAGTTCAATGATCCAAGCAATGATGAAGCTATAAAAATTGCCATGGAAACTAACCATAAAGTCATTCCCATTCCTGATCCAGGTTGAGCCTGAGGTAGTGCACTCAGTGGAGGATAAATAGTCCATCCAGCTGCAGCAGGTCCTGCTTCAACAAAAAGTGAAATAATCATTATTACACTAGACAAGGCAAATAACCAAAAAGAAATCATGTTTAACAAGCCAGAGGCCATATCGCGAGCTCCAATTTGTAACGGAATCAAAAGGTTACTAAAAGTTCCGCTCAAACCAGCAGTCAAAACAAAAAACACCATAATGGTTCCATGAATGGTAACCAATGCTAAATAAACATTGGGATCCATAACTCCATCGGGTGCCCATTTTCCTAATAAAACCTCAAAAATTCCAAAAGATTTTTCGGGCCAAGCCAATTGCAAACGAAACATAAGTGACATTGCAATCCCTATAATTCCCATGAAAAGTCCGGTAATTAAATATTGTTTGGAGATCATTTTATGATCTTGACTAAAAATATATTTAGTCATAAAAGTCTCCTTATGATGATGCCCGTGATCCTCCTCGTGACTGTGCTGTACTGCTGACATATCTTATTTTATTTGATTAATTTATTGTATTACTTGGGCAAAAGTTTGCTGTTGATCTATCCATTTTTGATATTCTTCTGGAGTCTCAACAATGATTTTCATTTGCATGTTGTAATGTGATGCTCCACAAATTTTATTACACAGTAAGATGTAATCGAAAACGTAGGGTTCTAAAGCTTCTTCACCGTTTGCCACTAATTCTTTACTATTCTCTACCCTTATTTTATTTATTTTTTTGACTTTAGCCATTACGTCAGGGTCGCGACGCATTTCCTCAGTTGTTGTTATGGGTGTGAACGCAAACTCCGTAATCATTCCAGGAACACAGTTCATTTGTGCTCTAAAGTGAGGCATGTATGCAGAGTGCAATACGTCTTGTGAACGCATTTTAAAAATAATTTCTCTACCAACAGGCAAATGTAATTCCTGAACAACAACATCATCCAAGCCATTAGGATCAGTTGCATCAATACCTACCAAATTTTTCCCATCAAAGTCCTGTAAAAAACGAACGTTTGCATCTCCCAAAACACCGTCTTTTCCTGAATATCGTGCTTTCCAATTAAATTGCTGAGCATAAAGTTCAATTATCAAGCTGTCATCATCTTCTTCAACTGTCATGATATTGGTCCATGTGTACAAACCAAATAATATTAATCCGGCTAATGTTATCACTGGTATAATGGTCCAAATGGCTTCAAGGCGATTATTATCTGCATAAAATAATGCTTTCTTTCCCGGTTCACCTCTGTACTTGTAAGAGAAGTAATGTAACAAGGCTTGAGTGATGGTTTGAACGAAAAAAATTAACGCGAATGAAATCCACATTAAACTATCATAATCACTTCCATGTTCAGATGCTGCCTTTGGTAACAAAACATCTCCCCATTCCCAAAAAGAGTACAAGGTGAGAATGTAGAGGAATGCTAAAAAAGCAAACATCAATTTCCCTTGGATGTCGTTATCATGATCGTTCGCCACTTGTGAATCATCTCTTGTTGTTTGAGACATTTCAAAAATTTTAGCAACCTGCCATAGGGATATAGCAATTAAAACAAGTACCGTAAGGGTTAATATTGCCGTCATTTATGTCTTTCTATTTAATTTTATTAATAATGAAAACGTTCACTCTCTCCGATGTAAGGATCTCCTTTTGCAAGAAGTGGTGCTTTCGTTAATTCTGTAAATACTACGTAAAGGAATAAACCTAGGAAAAATAAAAATCCTCCTATTTCAGGCATCCCGATAAACCATTGATCTCCAACTGCTGAGGGCATTATCATGTTGAAAATATCCAAGTAATGACCTAAAATAATAACTATCCCAGCCATAATGATAAAGTAGTTTGTTCGTTTGTAATCACTATTCATCAAAACAAGCAATGGAAATAAAAAGTTCATTACAATCATTCCAAAAAATGTGATGTTGTAGTCTTCAATTCGAGTGATAAAATAGGTGACTTCTTCTGGAATATTAGAATACCATATCAACATAAATTGTGAAAACCACAGGTAGGTCCAAAATACACTGAAGCCAAACATAAATTTTCCAAGATCATGAATATGACTGTCATTTACAAACTCTAAATAACCTTGTGATTTCAAATAAATAGTTATCAGGGCAATTGCAGTTACCGCAGATACGATCATACTTGCAAAAACATACCAGCCAAATAACGTACTAAACCAATGAGGGTCAATTGACATGATCCAATCCCAAGACATTATAGATTCTGTTACTATGTAAAACACAAGAAAACCAGCAGAGATTCTGAAGTTTTTTTTATGGTTCGAAATATCATTAGATTCATCTTGGGCTAATGAAAATTTTCTTGAAAAGTAACGATACAAATACCATCCTGCCAAAAAGAAAACAGCTCTTCCCAAGAAGAAAGGTACATTGAGAAATCCTACTTTCCCAGCAATTAACTTATCGTGTGCAACTACTTCTGGATCCATCCAAATAAAGAGATGGTTAAAATGCATTCCCGATAAAGCTAGAATAACAATCACGATGATACCTCCAGGTAGCAAATAAGCTGTTATTCCTTCCATCACTCGATAGAGCACTGGAGACCAACCAGCCTGAGCTGCGCGTTGAATTGCATAAAATGCCAATGTTCCAAGAGAAATCATAAAAAAGAAAAAGGCGGCAACATAAAGTGCTGCCCAAGGTTTGTTTTGAAGCTGGTGCAATAAATGTTCATCATGAGAACTATCGTGTGACTCTTCCCCATGAGCTTCGCCTCCATGAGTTTGCTCAGCATGCGATTTTTCAGCGTGGGATTCATCAACATGAGTTTCTTCATGATGATCGGTAGATTCACCATGACCTTCACCGTGATGCTCTGTGGCAGCGATAGCTTTTGCCTCTGCTACATTTTTTGGTGCTCCTAAGAAACCTAGAACCAATCCAATGAATCCAAGTAACATAAGGACTCTGGCTATATTTTTGAGTTTATTTGGAAAAGTATACATATATTTTATCCTCTAAATTTATTTAAGAAGTTTTCCTCTTAGTTCCATAACATGCTGTGCAATTTGCCAGCGTTCTATTTCATTTACTTGACCTGCGTGAGATCCCATTGCATTTTTGCCATACATCAAAACGTGATAAATAGATCCTTGGTTAATCTCACGATCAGCATAACTAGGTATACCAAGAAATTTTTCACGAGTCATAAGGATTCCTTGTCCGTCGCCTTTTTTACCGTGACAAACAGCACAATAAACTCCATATAATTCTTTTCCGGCTGCCAAGTGAGCTGAGGTTATCTCTATGGAAGAATTGAGGTTTGCTTTTGCAGCTTCATATCCCTCATTGGTGTTAGGATAATCGTAAGGCTGCCATCCTCTTGCTATAGACCCTTCTACAGGGAGTTGTGCCTCGATTCCATTGGAAAATGCATCCGAGTCTGCATAAGTCTCATATCCAACTGGGGTGTACATATTTGGAAAATATTGGTAGTTTGGTTTACTGTTGTCTTGACATGAGCCTAAACCAAGTAAAAGTAAACTACTGAATGTTATGTATAGTATCTTTTTCATTATTCTTCGTGGTTTTGAGGAATGTTAATCTCAATTGCACCTGTCTTTTTCAAGAGAGCGGTCAACTCTTTTTCATTTCCGTTAATTTCAACCTCCATCAAGAATTTATCATCAGTAGTCAATGGGTTTGGGTTTTCAGCTTCCTTAAAAGGCCATAGTCTACTTCTCATATAAAAAGTAATTACCATTAAGTGAGCTGCAAAGAAAACCGTCATTTCAAAAATTACAGGAACAAATGCTGGAAGATTTGACAAAAAACTGAAGCTTGGTTTCCCCCCAATGTTTTGAGGCCAATCTTCAATCATTATGTAATTGATCATTGTTATTGCTACACTAAAACCAATACAGCCGTAAATAAATGCCATAATGGCAATTCGAGTTCCGTCTAATCCCATTGCTTTGTCTAGACCGTGAACGGGGAATGGTGTGTATATTTCTTCGATGTGATGCTTTTGCTCACGAACTTCTTTAACCGCTTTCAAAAGCACGTCGTCGTCGTCGTAAAGTGCATGTAAAACTTGATTACTCATTTCCGTCTCTTAATTTTTTATAATTCTCGCCCGAAGACTTCAAAATTGTTTTTACTTCTGCTTGTGCTATTACTGGGAATGTTCTTGCGTACAATAAAAACAACACAAAGAAGAATCCAATAGTCCCTATGAAGATTCCAATATCAACAAAGGTTGGTGAAAACATGGTCCATGATGATGGTAGGTAATCTCGATGCAAAGAAGTTACGATGATCACAAAACGTTCAAACCACATACCAATATTTACAACAATCGATATCACAAAAGAAAACATGATACTAGTACGTAATTTTTTGAACCACATAAACTGAGGTGAGAATACATTACAACTCATCATTGCCCAGTAAGCCCACCAGTATGGACCAGTGGCTCTATTGAGGAATGCATATTGTTCGTATTCAACCCCAGAGTACCAAGCAATAAAGAGCTCGGTAATGTATGCTACTCCAACAATTGAACCCGTAATCATGATTACAATATTCATCAATTCGATGTGTTGAATGGTAATATAATCTTCAAGGTGCGATACTTTTCGCATAATAATTAATAGTGTGTTCACCATCGCAAAACCAGAGAATATTGCTCCAGCTACAAAATAAGGTGGAAAAATCGTGGTGTGCCAACCTGGTATTACTGATGTAGCAAAGTCGAAAGATACAATGGTATGAACCGAAAGTACAAGTGGTGTGGCTAAACCTGCTAGAACCAGTGAGACCTCCTCGAAACGTTGCCAATCTTTAGCTCTACCCGACCACCCAAAACTCAACAAAGAATAAATTTTCTTTTGAAAAGGTCGAACAGCACGATCACGGATCATTGCAAAATCTGGAAGTAAGCCGGTCCACCAGAAAACAAGTGATACCGAAAGATATGTAGAAATTGCAAATACATCCCATAGTAAAGGTGAGTTAAAGTTTACCCATAATGATCCAAATGAATTGGGAATTGGTAACACCCAATACGCCAACCATGGACGCCCCATGTGGATTATTGGAAATAGACCTGCTTGAATTACCGAAAATATCGTCATGGCTTCAGCAGAGCGATTGATTGCCATTCTCCATTTTTGACGGAATAACAAAAGTACTGCAGAAATCAAAGTTCCAGCATGTCCAATTCCTACCCACCAAACAAAGTTTGTAATATCCCAGGCCCAACCCACGGTCTTATTCAGACCCCAAGTTCCAATACCAGTTGATATGGTGTAAATTATACATCCTACTCCCCACAAAAAGGCAGAAAGTGCAATACCAAAAACAATCCACCATTGATTGTTTGCTTTGCCTTCAACCGGAGCTGCAACGTCAATTGTTACGTCGTGGTAAGACTTGTTTCCAGTTACTAAGGGTTTTCTAATAGGTGCTTCGTAATGCGAGGCCATACGCTATTGATTTATAATTTTTATATTTAAGTATTTCTCACTTTAGCTTGGTACATCACGTTGGGTTTTGTCCCGACGCTTTCCAAAAGGTGATACATACGATCATTATCTTTAAGGTGAGCTATCTCACTGTCTTTGTCATTAATATCTCCAAAGGTCATTGCTCCATTACTACAAGCACTTGAACATGCTGTTTGGAATTCACCATCTTTGATTTGACGCCCATCTAATTTAGCATCAAGAATAGTTTTCTGTGTTTTTTGAATACACATAGAACATTTTTCCATTACCCCACGTGAACGAACCACTACGTCTGGATTCAATACCATTCGCCCTAGATCATTGTTCATATGATAGTCAAATTCATCGTTTTGGTTGTACAAGAACCAGTTGAAACGGCGTACTTTGTAAGGACAGTTATTAGCACAATATCTTGTTCCCACACAACGGTTATAAGCCATGTGATTTTGACCCTGACGACCGTGTGATGATGCAGCAACTGGGCAAACTGTTTCACAAGGTGCATGGTTACAATGCTGACACATTACTGGCTGAAAAGTTACTTGTGGATTTTCTGAGGCTTGTTCCATTTCGCCAAAAGTTGATAAAGAGTCACCAAGGCCATCAATATTATCTTTTGTTTGGTTATCCCCATCAAAGGTTGTTTCGGAAGAGTAGTATCGATCGATACGCAACCAGTGCATATCTCGTGATCTTCTTACTTCTGTTTTCCCTACTACTGGTACATTATTTTCAGAGTGACAAGCAATTACACAAGCTCCACACCCTGTACACGCATTCAGGTCAATAGAAAGATTAAAATGATGACCGATTGAGCGATCAAAATTTTGCCACATATCAACTCCCTCAGAGGTAACCTCTTCTTCCATGTGGTTTTTTGATACCTTCGGAATTGCATTCCAGTATTCTTTATCTTTTGTATTGAAGACCTCTAAAGTAGTTTCCTTTACGATGTCTCCTCTTCCCATTAGGGTGTTGTGTAACTGAACACAAGCAAACTCATGAACACCTTCGGCAAGGCTTATTTTTGCATTCTGTACATTGTTAAACTCATTGTAGAATTGAAAAGCATTTAATCCAACTTGCATTTCTTGTTGTAAACCTTCTTTTTTACCATATCCTAGAGCAATACCAACAGATCCTTTAGCTTGACCTGGCTGGATAAGCACGGGAACTGTCAAGGTAGTTTCGCCAACGGTTACTTTGGCATAACTTCCGTTCAAAGCTCCGTTGGCAACATTAACATTTTTTAGGCCTGCAGCAAAAGCATCCTCAGCTGCAACGGTAATGTAATTGTCCCAAGACACACGAGTAATTGGATCAGGAAATTCTTGTAACCAAGGGTTGTTCGCTTGTTGTCCATCACCCATTCCTGTTTTTGTGTACAAAACCATTTCTAGTCCAGTCGATTTTGCAGCTGCTAGAACCGAAGCTTCAGTAGCTAAATCAGATCCTTGATAGCTGTTTTGATTTGTGTTTTCAACAACAAAGAAACCATCGTGTAAGACTTGGTTCCATTTGAAGCTACCCAGAATGGATTCGCTCCAATTTTCTTTAATTACATCGTAATAGGTCTGGTTATTCCCTGTCCAAGAGAGTAAAACATCTTGAAATTGTTTGGTGTCAAATAAGGGTTGAATTGTTGGTTGAGCCAAAGCAAAGTTTCCAACTTTAAATTCATAATCACCCCAGGACTCTAAGTAATGAGGTACGGCTGCAGTGTACTGAGAGGCAAGTGCAGTTCCGTCTTCTTTTAAAGAGAATGCAACCGAAAGGTCTAATTTTTTGAGTCCATCTTTAAAAGCTTCGCCATCTGCTAAGGTAAATGCAGGATTAACACCTACTGTGATTAGCCCTCCAATTGAAGCATTTTTTACTGCATCAACGACCGATGCTACCTCTGAAGCTCTACCTTGTCTAATCAGTCTTGGTTCATTTACATTGATTACTTCACTTTGAAGGTAATTGTTTATTGCTAAAACTAATTTCTGAGCTCCAACCTCTTGAATCCCCGAAACAACAACAGCTTTTGAACCTGCCGATTTGAGGGCTTCAATTGCTTTGTCAAGTTTTGATTGAATTCCTGCTTCCAATGAGCCGGAAATTTTATTGCCAGTTAGATTGGCATAAAGATAAGCCAGTATATTTTTTTGTTGACTAGGGGTAGCAGGTACTCTAAAATCTGCTGCGGCTCCACTAAGAGTCATATTAGCCTCAAACTGAAAATGTTGAGACATAGTAGCTTTTCCATTAATTTTGAGGGGAACTCTGCTTTTAGAATAATTAGTATCATATCCTCCACCTTGCCAATCTCCTAGAATGTCTGCACCTACAGAAACAATTGTAGCGGCTTTGCCAAAATCATAATCTGCTAAAGCTCGGGTTCCATAAGCAGATTCAAAGGCATCTAAAGCTGCAGATTCTGAAACTGTATCATACACTACATGCTTTACATTGGGATAAGCTGCGATGAAATTTTTAATGATTTTTGAAGTAGTCGGACTCGCAAAAGTCTGAGTTAATAGTACCACTTCTTTTCCTGTGGCAGCAAGTGCCTTTAATTTAGCTCCAACTTGAAGATTAAAGTCTTCCCAAGTTACATCAGAACCATTTGCTTTTGGGCCTTGTAAACGCTGAACATCGTATAGAGATAAAACAGAGGCATGGACTCTAGCATTAGCTCCTCCAAACACAGGTGCTTCAGTGTTGTTCTCTACCTTGATTGGACGACCCTCTCTTGTTTTGATTAATACAGAACCAAAGTCAAATCCGTTATTAATGGCAGTTGCATAGTAGTTAGCTACCCCTGGACGTATTTGCTCAGGTTGTACAACATAAGGTACGGATTTGATTACTGGGCCTTCACAAGCCGCAAGAGATGCTGCAGCGGTACTGAATCCTACATATTTCAAGAAATCTCTTCTTGAAGTGTTACTTTCCTCAAGGGTATCTGAGTCTCCTAAAAATTCGTTTACTGGAATGTGTTCAGCAAATTCTTTTTGCTCAAGCTGATCAATCATCGGGCTTTCACCTTTTAATTGTTCTGTACTTTTCCAATAGGTTTTATTTTCTGCCATAAGACAATCTTAGATTATTCTTTTTTTAATAGTGACATTTTCCACACTCTAATCCACCCATTTGAGCAGCAGTGAGTTGTTCAACACCGTATTTTTTTGATAATTGTTCGTGTATTTTGGCATAATATTCATTGCCTTCTACCTTAACGTTTGTTTCTCGATGACAATTGATACACCAACCCATTGTTAAAGGAGAGTATTGATACATCACTTCCATCTCTTCAACCGGGCCATGACATTTCTGACAAGCAATTTGACCTACTTGTACGTGTTGAGCATGATTGAAATATGCAAAGTCTGGTAAGTTGTGAATGCGAACCCATTTTACAGGCTCTGTTACTCCAGTATATTCTTGATTTTCTTCATCCCAACCTACCGCTGCATAAAGCTTTTTGATTTCTTTGGTGTAGAAATCTTTGGTGTATCCATTTTCTAGATCTTCTTCTCCATTATATTCTGCTATGTTTTGGTGACAATTCATACATACATTTAGAGAGGGTATTCCAGAGTGCTTAGATACTCGAGCAGATGAGTGACAATATTTACACTCAATTTCGTTGGCTCCTGAATGTATTTTGTGGGAATAATGGATCGGTTGAACAGGCATGTATCCTTGGTCAACCCCTACTTGCATGAGGTATCCGTATGCAAAATAAGCACTCGACAATAGTAATAAAACTACAGACATCAACACCAAGAAATGATTTTTAACAAAGGCGTCCCAAAGAGGTCTTCTCGGTTCTTTAACTTCATTGGCCACTAATTCAACACCACTTGCTGTAGCAATTCTTTGTAAGGTCTTGTTTACAAGAAATAACATGACTACCAGAATGGCAAAAACCAATGCAAGAGCTGCAAGAATTAGATCATTTGAAACTCCATTTGATGCAGCTACAGGTGTATTTGCCTGAGTCTCTCCTGCTGGTGGTGGAGGTGGAGTGTAGTCAGTATACGCTAAGATGTTGTCAATATCTGTATTGGAAAGTTGAGGGAATGCAGTCATTACAGATTTGTTGTACTCTTCCCAAATAGCTATAGCTTGAGCATCTCCAGATTTGATCATGGCCGAACTATTTTTTATCCAAGCATAGAGCCATTCTCGATCGTATTTAGAAGAAACTCCTTTTAACGCAGGACCAACAGCTTTTTTGTTGAGTTTGTGACATGCTGCACAATTTGCGTTAAATAATTTTTTCCCTGCAGCTGGGTCACTCTCTTGCGCAAATAATTGGGGTATGGTGAGCATTACTACTACGGTTACCGCGATGATTTTACTGGTGAAAAGAGCGTAAAGGTTTGACTTCCTCATGCTTATGTGTAAAATTTGATGTTAATCAACTTGTTTCTTAACTTTATTTCAGTGCAAAAATAAGACATAGACTTCGTTTGTTAAAAGGTTATGACTTGCACTTCTCTAATTTATATTCAGTCTAAATAGTTTGATAATTTCATTCAACTTCTTCCATCAAATCATAGATTTTTATTTCTTTGTGTTATGAAAAAAAATAAATTCTTCGCTTTATTATCATTGCTTGTTTTGGGAGTGACTACCTCAAATGTTTTTGGACAAACCAAAACGGTTGTAATCAATCAGGATGCTAAGATAGAACGTATGGTTGAAATCAAGAAAAAAATTGATTCTGAACGTTATGATGCACAATATTATGCCATACAATTATACTATGGAAATCATACCGCAGCTAAAAATATTGTTAGAGAATTTG
This sequence comes from Flavicella sp., assembly GCA_049625305.1. Classification (GTDB taxonomy): domain Bacteria; phylum Bacteroidota; class Bacteroidia; order Flavobacteriales; family Flavobacteriaceae; genus Flavicella. The sequence continues at coordinate 1,382 of JBMZVD010000048.1, read as the reverse complement.
AAAAAAATTTTCCTGATACTGTTACTTCTCTGATTTTTGAAACTCCAAACTATAAAGTACGAGTGGGTAGGTTCAAGGACATCAACAAAGCTAATATATTACTCGAAGAAATTAAAAAAACATATCCAGGAGCATTTTTACTTGAGCCTAATAATTTATAAGGTTTTTTTAATGGCTACTTCTTGGTAGAACTCAATCACGTCATCAACTTGAATATCATTGTAGTTTTTGATTTGTAATCCACAATCATATCCTTTGGCTACTTCCTTGACATCATCTTTGAAGCGTTTCAATGAGCTTAATTCTCCTGTGTATTGAACTACCCCCTCTCGAATAACTCGAATATTTGAATTGCGATAAATTTTACCTGTTGTTACCATACATCCAGCAATAGTTCCTACTTTGGATATTTTAAATGTTTCTCGGATCTCTGCATTTCCAGTAACTTCTTCTTTCATTTCAGGAGAAAGCATGCCTTCCATCGCATCTTTTACATCGTTGATTGCATCGTAAATGATTGAGTAAGAACGAATATCTATTTCTTCTTTTTCTGCAAGAATTCTGGCATTACCCATAGGACGAACATTAAATCCAATAACAATTGCATCGGAAGCAGAGGCTAACAAGACATCGGATTCTGTAATTGCCCCTACACCTTTGTGTATAATATTTACTTGTATTTCCTCTGTAGATAATTTCTGAAGAGAATCAGTCAAAGCTTCCACAGAACCATCAACATCTCCTTTTAAGATCATATTGAGTTCTTTAAATTCGCCTAGAGCAATTCTTCTTCCTATTTCATCTAAAGTAATGTGACGTTGAGTACGTACATTTTGTTCTCGTAATAATTGTGTTCTTTTGGCTGCAATTTGTTTTGCCTCCCTTTCATCTTCAAGCACATTAAAGTTATCACCTGCTTGTGGAGCACCATCTAAGCCTAAAATAGAAACTGGTGTTGAAGGCGGAGCAAATTGAATTGTTTTACCTCTTTCATCAAACATGGCTTTAACTTTTCCACTGTGTTTACCAGCAAGTAAATAATCGCCAATTTCCAAGGTACCCGTTTGAACAAGAATTGTAGATACATATCCACGGCCTTTATCCAAATAAGCTTCAACTACCGTTCCCTTAGATTTTCTATTTGGATTTGCTTTCAATTCAAGTAATTCGGCCTCTAGCAAGACTTTTTCTAATAATTCTTTTACACCTGTGCCCTTGAGGGCAGAGATGTCTTGAGATTGAACTTTTCCTCCCCAATCCTCTACCATAAGATTCATTTGTGCAAGAGCTCCTTTGATTTTTTCTGGATCTGAGGTTTCTTTGTCGACTTTGTTTATGGCAAAAATTATTGGAACACCGGCTGCCTGAGCATGACTAATTGC
>JBMZVD010000047.1:0-16314 GCA_049625305.1 Flavicella sp. | reverse complement strand
AATGAGACTTCGGATACAAACATGATGGTGTCCTATTCAATGGACGAAACAATAGAAGATCAGATTCCTGATCAAAATTTTAGAACAGCCATTCTTGACATGGGCTATTTGTTGGATACAGATGCTGATTTTTCTTTAAGTCAAGAGGAGCTAGCTTCTTTTGAAGGAGCGCTTGTATTGGCTGACAAGCAAATTCAAAGTTTGAATGGTTTGGAATTGTTTACAAATATAACTGCACTTTATTGTCAAGAAAATCAACTGACATCATTGGATGTAACTGCCAATGAGAATTTGGAAATTCTATCATGTACTAAAAATCAATTGTCTGACTTAGATTTGAGTGCCAATGAAGATATCATCACTTTGTATTGTCAAGAGAATGATTTGCAGACTTTAGATCTGTCATTTAACTCAGTATTGAACTATTTAGATTGCTCGGAAAACCAATTGACCGAGTTGGTATTGCCTAAAAACCATTTGATGGAAGAAATTAGATGTCATGACAATCAATTGGCAGCACTTGACCTTACTCAAAATGAACGGATTTTACATGTCCATGCCCATAACAACGCATTGACTTCTTTAGATATTTACGCAAATTATACTTTAAACAATCTATCGGTTTATGGCAATCCTGATTTGACCTGTGTACGTGTGAGTAATATGAATGGATTTTTTGACATATTTTTTTCAAACTGGTATTACGATACGCAGACTACCTTTTCTGAGTCGTGTACGGGTAATTAATTTTAGAATCGATGAACTTAAAAAACACTAAAATGATTGATAAAATAGTAGTGATCGCCGCTGCATTACTTTTGTATTCTTGTACTGATGACGAAATGAATGTTTCATATGAGCTAGATCCAGCTTTAGAGACGAGAATAGCAGATGGTAATTTTAAAAATGTGATCCGAAGTGGGGATTTAGATATAGATACTAGTAAAGATGGAATCATAACTATTGATGAGGTATACGCCTACTCTGGGAATTTGTCTTTGGATAGTTTGGGGATTTCAAATCTCAAAGGAATAGAGCTCTTTTCCAATGTCAAGAGTATTACCTGTAATTTTAATGCACTAAAGACAATAGACGTGTCAGAAAATCACAGCTTGTTACGCTTGGAGTGCGCCCAAAATCAACTTGAGGAATTGGATGTAACCAACAATCTTGCTTTGACACACCTACTTTGCGGTCAAAATCAGTTAGAGACTTTAGACTTGAGTCGCAATGATGCACTTTTTTATGTAGAATGCCATAGCAACCAACTTACTGACCTTTCCTTAGGGGCATATAAAATGAATGTGCTAACATGTAGTGACAACAAATTGACATCTTTAGATTTGTCTCCAGGATTTCGATTGAACTCTCTTTATTGTGAAAACAACCTTTTGACATCTTTAGATTTTTCTAATAACAAAAGGGTTACTTACTTACATGCGGAGGGCAACCCTGATTTGTATTGCGTAAAAGTCGAAGATGAAACAGAACAAGCAATTGCAACTTGGAAATATGATGCACACACAAGCATTTCAGAAAGTTGTGAGTAAATTTATTTTCTGTACATTCTAATCAAAGCAGCCTCCAACTTTTGGAGGTTGTTTTGATTTAAACTTATTTTTGAGTGCTTTCATCGAATAATTGAGGTATGCGTGCTACCATTCTTTTAGATTTAAATTGAATTTTTAACTTAAAAAGAATGAAAATAAAAACTATTTTTTGGATTGTAGCCGGCATTGTGATGTTGCAAGTGTTGCCCTTGTATGCAAGTCTTTTTTCAGAGGCTTTTAAATTAGAACTAACCGCCGATGCTTTCGGCCCTAATATGTCTGAAGATGCACTTTTGATGTTTGAATTTTTTGCTTTGGTAGTCGGCTTAACAGGCACAGGAGTTGTCTTCGCACTGATAGGTGCCACCTCTTTTAAGGACGAGGCGGTTTTAAGACGTATGTCTTTCTTGTTTTTTGTGATTTTAGGCTTTTTTGCATTGCCCGATCTTATTTCTTTCTTAAAAGGAGATCCAACTGCACCACTTCCTGTTGTATTACTAGGGTTGTCTTCGCTCGTATTATTATTTTATGGAACAAAAAAAGGTAAGGTATAAACTTGTGATTAGATGCTAGGAAAGCTATATGTTTGGCTAATGAATTCTATTGCTATCAAGCTTCGCTTTCTTGCTGTGTATTTTTATTTTGTGCCATTCTATTTGCATGTCCAATCCAATTTCTGTTTTTCGTGATACGTTTTTGGATATAGTGGTATGTTGACCTCACCATCACAGTGAGCGATGAAACCCTATTTATACCTTCAGAACCTTTATGTGAATCCTTAGGCTGGTCATGGTGGTGCTTTGACAATTGATGATCGGATCAATAAAACGTTGTTTACCTACTATTATCTATTTGATCAGCTCCAACTTAGGTTTTGGTAGTTTATTTTTATTTGTTTGTTGTCTTTGTAGAGATTTAATGCGGGGAAGTTTTCATAATTCAACATTTTACCATTGAATTTTTTCGATGAAAGTGTCCCGACAATAGCACTTATTTTCAGTTTTTCAGACTCTTATTCTGTTTTTTATTTTTGAGAGTTGTCTTGTGATAAGTGTAATAATTCTTAAGTATTGCTATGTTTTTCAAGTGTTACAAGGTTATTAGGAGTTACTGTAAAGAAATATCGTCATAATTATAAGTTTTATAGTTGCTTGATTTTCAAAAAAAAACGTCGGATATGTTAACATTTGTTAATTGTGTATTAGTTTAGTATTTGCTATATTAGTTATATACAAAGAGTTAAATTGTCAGATTTACATAAAATTGCAGTTTAATTCAAGATGTGATAAAATTGAAATAAATCTTATATAACCTACCCCTATGAATACATTATTTCCAACTTAATTTTTTTATCTGCCTTTAATCACTTTTGCATTACAAGCAAATGACATTTGGTTATACTTAATGGCAGTAACAATATATGTGCGTTAATTTATTCGCATGTAATAGTTTTTTCGTGATTTTTTTTGTTGATGTTAGTGGCCATGAGATCTGATTAATCTCATGGCTTTTTTTTGTGTTTGACGATTTTACCCCTGCTTTTTTCAATGGGATTAAAATTCGCTTTTCGACAAGTATAATGAAATGTTTGTATTATAATGAGACACAAAAATCTACACAGTAATATACCGTGTAGATTTAAATTGTTTATAAACAAAATTGGTTTATGCTTCTGCCCCTGTAGGTGCCCATTGTGCACATAACATACCCGGAGCTGCCTTTTGTGGTTTCGCACATGAAGACGTTTGGTGTCTTGCACATGTACCACAATTTGGGTCGTTTTTGAGTTGGGCTTTCATTAGAAAGCTATCGCATGTATATCCCTCACTTATTGCTACTAAGTGTACTTTACATTGTTTTGACGCGGTTACGTTTTCGCAGTTCGCACAACTGTTTCCTAATCGAATTGCCATAATTGTAGTTTTTAATGAAAAAATTAATACTTTAAATTTACGACTTATAAACCTTAGAATCAATCTAATTGCCACATAAACAGTTATTTGTACTTTGTCTAAGTCTAAGTCTAAGCCTAGGTTTGTGTTTGTATTTGTGAAGGTAAATCGTTATTTTAGGGAAACGTTAAAAACAAACAAAATGGAATCAATATTACTGTTCTCGAAATTAATTATTGCGGTATCTATACTTATAGTTTGGTGCCTCCGCTTTGATAACATTGAAAAAGAATTCAAACAATATGGGCTTTCAGTAATGGTGAGAAGCTTTGTTGGTGCTGCTAAAATTTCTATGGCTACATTGCTTGTGGCAAGTATTTGGTATGAAGAACTCGTATTGGTTCCTGCGGCAATTATGGGCTTCTTGATGCTCTCTGCTCAGTACTTCCATTTCAAAGTAAAAAACCCTTTTGTTAAGTTTCTACCATCTTTAGGTTTGCTAATCTTATCACTTCTTCTTGTTTCGAGTCAACTTTAGTATGTATGGAGATAACATTTGTATTGGCGCTATTTTCTGGTCTTTCTTTTGTTGCTTTTGGTTTGGCAGTCTTTGTAGATCCCTTTTTTATAGCTGAATTCAAACGTTATGGCTTGGCTTCTTATAGAAAATTGACTGGAATGCTTCAGCTCCTTGGGGCTTTTGGTTTGTTTGCAGGGTTTTTAGTGCCTGTACTTTCTGTATTAAGTACATTGGGCTTGAGTCTTTTAATGTTCTTGGGATTTTGTGTACGTCTAAAAATTAAGGATGGTTTTCTAAAGTCTTTTCCTTCTTTTTTTTACATGGCTTTAAATGCCTACTTGTTTTGGTGTTATTACAATTCCCTTTCGTAATTAAGGTGTTTCTAAGCCATCAATCGTGCCACATACTTTCCTATAACATCAAACTCTAGGTTCACAACCGTACCTACTTTAAAACTTTTAAAATTTGTGTTTTCATAGGTGTAAGGGATAATGGCAACACTGAATTCATTTTTCTTTGAATTGACAACAGTAAGACTAGTTCCATTGATGGTGATAGAACCTTTTTCGATGGTTACGTTGTTGAGTGAAGCATCGTACGAAAAAGTAAATCCCCAACTCCCATTTTCATTTGTAATGGCAGTACATGTTGCTACTTGATCTACGTGTCCTTGTACAATATGTCCATCAAGACGATCCCCCAATTTCATGGCACGTTCTAAATTAACAATATCTCCAATTTTTAATGAGTTGAGGTTTGTTTTATCAAGGGTTTCTTTGATGGCTGTAACCGTGTACTTATCATCAGAAATGGCAATTACAGTCAAGCATACTCCGTTATGGGCGACACTTTGATCTATTTTTAATTCTTCCGTGAAAGCACTTTGTATCGTGATGTGTAAATTATCATCCTCTTTAGTGATTTCTGTTACCAAGCCTAATTTTTCGATAATACCTGTGAACATACAATTGTCAATTTAAATGATTACTTTTGTAGACCTCAAAAATACGAATAATATACGAGCTCTATGGAGAAAGAAGTAAAAATAAAGGTTGGGATTTCAGTAGGAGACCTTAACGGTATTGGTATGGAAGTTGTTTTAAAAACATTTGCGGATAAGCGTATGTTTGATTTTTGTACACCGATTCTTTTTGCTTCTCAAAAAGCGGTTGCTTTTTACAAGAAACTATTAAAATCAGAAGTAGTATATCAAGAAATAAGTTCATTGGACAAAGTTCATGCTCAAAAGTTAAACATAATATCCATTTGGGATGAAGAGATATCTATTGAGGTAGGAACGCCAACTGCTGTGTCTGGTAAATATGCTTTACAGTCTTTGGAAGCGGCAACAAAAGCTTTGAAAGCACAAGAAATAGATCTTTTGGTAACAGCTCCTATTAGTAAAGACAACATACAAGCAGCTAATTTTACATTTCCTGGACATACAGAATATTTAGAGTCTAATTTACTAGGTGAAAGCTTGATGGTTTTGATGACGGAAAAATTGCGTTTAGGCTTAATAACTGGGCATGTACCTGTTTCAAAGGTTTCGGAAACAATTACCAAAGAATTGATCGAAAAAAAGGTTGCAATCATGCACCAAATGCTATTGCAAGATTTTGCCATAGATAAGCCTAAGATTGCAGTATTAGGATTGAATCCTCATTGTGGTGATAATGGAGTAATAGGAAATGAAGACGATACCTTGATACGTCCTACTTTGAAAGAAATTCAAGAAAAAGGTCAGCTTGTATATGGTCCCTATGCAGCAGATGGTTTTTTTGGTTCAGAAAAGTATTTGCAATTTGATGGTGTGTTGGCTATGTATCACGATCAAGGATTAGTAGGTTTCAAATCAATCGCTTTTGGAAGTGGTGTAAATTATACGGCAGGGTTGTCAGAAATTAGAACATCACCAGACCATGGGACTGCTTTTGAAATTGCAGGTAAGAACCTTGCAGATTCATCTTCTTTTAAAGAGGCTTTATTTACAGGTCTGAAAATTTTTAAAACTCGAAAAGACTACAAATTGTTGACAAAAAACAGTTTAAAAGTAAGAAAACAACGAAATTGAGTAAATTTTAATAACTTTTGCGTGATATAAAATGAAAATTTATATCTTTGCACGCTCAAATTGATGTACAACATGAAACAAATGAAAGTGTTTGATATTCCTTTTATCGGTTTGAAAGAAGGAAAACATGTTTTTGAATATCAGATTGATAATACGTTCTTTGATGCGCTTCAATACGATGAGTTTATTGAGGCAGATTTAAAAGTGAATTTAGTTTTTGAAAAAAAACCGACCCTTTTAGAGTTAAACTTTGCTTCTAAAGGAGCTGTAAAAGTTAATTGCGACTTGAGTGGAGAACCTTTTGATTTACCTGTCAGTGGTGATTTATCCTTGATAGTGAAGTTTGGTGAAGGGTATGATGACGGAAATGAAGAAATTATGTACGTGTCTCATAACGAGCACAAGATCAATGTATCACATGCTATTTTTGAGATGTTAGTGTTATCTGTTCCGGTAAAAAGAGTTCACCCTAAAGTACTTGATGGTACTTTAGAGTCTGAAGCATTGAAAAGGTTAGAAGCGTATAAAATAAAGAAGAGTACAACAAAAAAAGAAGATACAACGGATCCTAGATGGGGGAAGTTAAAAGATTTATTAATAGATAAAAAGCAGCATAATGGCACATCCAAAGAGAAAGATATCTAAACAAAGAAGAGACAAGAGAAGAACACATTACAAAGCAGTAGCTCCTACAGTTGCTGTTGATCCAACTACAGGTGAAGCTCACTTATACCATAGAGCTCACTGGCATGAAGGTAAACTTTACTACAAAGGTCAAATCGTAATTGACGCTGTTGAAACTGAAGCATAATCTTCATTATATTAATAAAAAACCCTCTTTTTAGAGGGTTTTTTTAATGTTTTAGAATAATTATTAAAATTTAAAGGTTTTTTTTTCATTTTATGTGAAGAAATTTTCACTACTTTTGACCTTGAATTTTTTTGAGCATAACTGCTTTAAAATTCTATTAAACAAACTTAATTATGGGTAAAATAACTGCAGCTATAACCGCAGTGGGAAAGTATGTTCCTGACTATGCTCTTACAAATAAAGAGTTAGAAACCTTGGTAGAGACAAACGACGAGTGGATCTTTACAAGAACTGGTATAAAAGAGAGAAGAATTTTAAAAGATGCTGACAAGCCAACTTCTTATTTGGCTATCAAAGCGGCTCAAGATCTTATTGCTAAAAGAGGGGTAGACCCTTCTGAGATTGATATGGTTATCATCGGTACAGCGACTCCTGATATGAACGTCGCTTCAACTGCTGTTTATGTAGCGACGGAAATAGGTGCTGTGAATGCTTTTGGGTATGATTTGCAAGCTGCTTGTTCTAGCTTTTTGTATGCCATGTCTACAGCAGCTACCTACATAGAATCAGGAAGGTATAAGAAAGTATTGGTAATCGGAGCTGATAAAATGTCTTCTATTGTTGATTACACAGATAGAACAACATGTATTATTTTCGGAGACGGAGCAGGAGCTGCATTATTTGAGGCTAATGATGAAGGTCTTGGACTTCAAGATGAGTACTTGAGAAGTGATGGTATTGGTAGAGAATTTTTGCGTATTGAAGCAGGTGGTTCTTTGTTGCCAACCTCTTCTGAAACCCTTGAAAATAGACAACACTTTATCAAACAAGAAGGGAAAACAGTATTCAAATATGCGGTTTCCAATATGGCTGATGCCTCTGCAAAACTATTAGAACGTAACAATCTTACAAATAAAGACATAGATTGGCTAGCGCCTCACCAAGCAAATCAAAGAATTATTGAAGCGACTGCAAGAAGAATTAATTTGGATATGGACAAAGTTATGGTCAATATTCAAAATTATGGAAACACAACTTCAGCTACTTTACCCTTATTATTGGCGGACTATGAAGAGAAACTTAAGAAAGGAGACAGTATTGTATTTGCTGCTTTCGGAGGCGGTTTCACATGGGGAGCTGTATATTTAAAATGGGCCTACAATTCATAAATAAAAACGTAACTTAGTACACTTTATATTATAATCAAATATTATGGAATTAAAAGATATTCAAAACCTAATCAAGTTTGTAGCTAAATCAGGTGCAAGCGAAGTGAAATTGGAAATGGAAGATATCAAGATCACCGTAAAAACTGGTGCTGAAGTATCAGAAACTACAATTGTACAACAAGCACCAATGGCTGCTGCTCAAATGCCTGTTGTTCCTCAAGTAATCCAACAAGCTGCAGAAGTTCCTGCTGCCGCTGCACCTGCAACTCCTGCACCTGCAGCGCCTAAGGATGACGAGTCTAAATATGTTACTGTAAAGTCACCTATTATTGGAACTTTTTATAGAAAACCATCTCCAGACAAAGCTACTTTTGTTGAGGTTGGAGACACTGTTGCTGCAGACTCAATCGTGTGTGTGATTGAAGCGATGAAATTATTCAACGAAATCGAATCTGAGGTAGCGGGTAAAATTGTTAAAGTTTTGGTAGAAGATTCTTCCCCTGTTGAATTTGGACAACCATTATTCTTAGTTGATCCTTCTTAAAAAGTAAGCATATTAAAAACCTAATAAAATAGGCTCCTAGTAATAGGTATGTCTTGTTATTATAATAAATTATTCAGTATGTTTAAAAAAATATTAATTGCAAATAGAGGAGAAATTGCTTTACGTGTTATAAGAACATGTAAGGAGATGGGAATCAAAACAGTTGCTGTTTATTCTACTGTAGATGCTGAAAGTTTACACGTGAAATTTGCTGATGAAGCTGTGTGTATCGGTCCTGCTGCTAGTACAGATTCTTATTTGAAAATGTCAAATATATTATCCGCTGCAGAAATTACCAATGCAGATGCTATTCACCCTGGATATGGATTCTTGTCTGAAAACGCGAAGTTTTCAAGTCTTTGTGAAGAGCACGATATCAAATTTATCGGAGCTAGCGCTGAGATGATTAATAAAATGGGAGACAAAGCAAATGCTAAGTCAACTATGATTGCTGCAGGTGTACCTTGTGTACCAGGAAGTGAAGGTGTGATTGAAAATTTTGCAGAATGTAAAAAACTTGCAGAAGAGGCTGGTTACCCTGTAATGTTGAAAGCTTCTGCTGGAGGTGGAGGTAAAGGTATGCGAGCTGTTTGGAATCCAGAGGATTTAGAAGATGCTTGGGATTCTGCTCGAACTGAGTCGAAAGCTGCTTTTGGAAATGATGATATGTACTTGGAGAAATTAATCCAAGAACCACGTCATATTGAAATTCAAGTAGTAGGTGATTCTTTTGGTAAAGCGTGTCACCTTTCTGAGAGAGATTGTTCTGTTCAGAGACGTCACCAAAAACTTACAGAAGAAACACCGTCCCCATTTATGACTGACGATTTACGTGAGCGTATGGGAGTTGCTGCTGTAAAAGCTGCTGAATTCATTAAATATGAAGGAGCTGGTACTGTAGAATTTTTGGTAGATAAAGATAGAAATTTCTACTTTATGGAAATGAATACTCGTATCCAAGTAGAGCACCCTATTACTGAGCAAGTAATAGATTTTGATTTGATTCGTGAGCAAATTAATGTGGCTGCTGGTATTCCAATTTCAGGAAATCACTATTTGCCAAAGTTACACTCTATTGAATGTAGAATCAATGCAGAAGATCCTCACAAAGGTTTCCGTCCTGCACCTGGAAAAATTACAACTTTCCATGCACCGGGAGGGCATGGTGTACGTTTGGATACTCATGTATACGCTGGTTATGTAATACCACCTAACTATGATTCTATGATTGCAAAGTTAATTACAACAGCGCAAACACGTGAAGAAGCGATCAATAAGATGAAGCGTGCTTTGGATGAATTTATCATTGAGGGTGTAAAAACAACTATTCCTTTCCACCGACAATTGATGGATCATCCAGATTATGTGGAAGGAAATTACACTACAAAGTTTATGGAAGATTTCGAAATGAAAGCGTAATCTCAACAAACATACATTTAAGCTATCTCGTTAGAGATAGCTTTTTTTTTGTGAGCAATGCAACTCTCTGAAAAACAAAAAAATAGGTGTATTTAGAAGAATGTGTATGGTTTTAAAGTATCATTAACTGAATTAATATAGGTTTAATTCGTATGCAAACATCAAATAAACTGCTTGTTTTTTTTAAATAGTCGTGTTTTTTTTGTTACTTGCTGTCCCTAAGAAAAGATTTTCAAAGGAGAGGTGGCCGAGTGGCTTAAGGCGCACGCTTGGAAAGCGTGTTTACAAGAGATTGTAACGGGGGTTCGAATCCCTTCCTCTCCGCTGATTCCGGCCTTAGAGAAAATAAATTTATAAACCCTCATTAATTATATTAATACATTAATTTTATCAAAATGAAAAAAGTATTTACAATCCTTGCATTAACAGGTTCTTTGTTTTTTGGAACTCCTCAAAACATTTATGCTTCACAAGAAGAAGTAACTGAACAAGCAGCAGATTCAACTGCAGTAGCAGTAGCAGCAGATTCAACTGCCGTAGCTGTTGAAGAAACTTCAGCGGAAGCAGCTCCTGTAGCAGAAGTAGAAGAAGTTGCTGAAGAAGAGCTTTCATTTCACCAAGTATTAAAACAACGTTTTATTGAAGGAGGACCTTTCTTCATGGGGATTGTATTGGTGGCATTGATTTTAGGATTGGCTATCGCAATCGAAAGAATTATTTATTTAAACTTAGCAACAACTAACACTAAGAAATTAGTAGCTGGAATTGATGAAGCTTTGACTTCAGGTGGTATCGAGTCTGCAAAAGAAGTTTGTAGAAACACAAAAGGACCTGTTGCTTCTATATTTTACCAAGGTTTGGATAGATCTGAAGAAGGTATCGATGCTGCAGAAAAAGCAGTAGTTGGATACGGAGGTGTTCAAATGGGATTATTAGAGAAAAACATTTCTTGGTTGTCATTGTTTATCGCTCTTGCACCAATGCTTGGGTTTATGGGAACTGTAATCGGGATGATTGGAGCCTTTGACTCGATTCAAGCAGCGGGGGATATTTCTCCAACAGTAGTAGCAGGAGGTATTAAAGTAGCCTTGTTAACAACGGTATTTGGTTTGGTCGTAGCGATTATTCTTCAAGTATTTTACAACTACATCATCGCGAAAGTAGATAGTATTGTAAATGATATGGAAGATGCTTCTATTTCTTTGATTGACCTTTTGGTAAAAAATAAAAAATAAGAATCGATATGAATACAAATATTGCAAAAATTTTAAAAGTCCTTGTTGGATTGGTCGCTGCTATAGCTGGATATTTCTTCTATATGATCGTCAGCACTGGAGACGATGAGATCGTTTCAGGACAGGGGACTTTAGGGATTGTTGGTCCATTAGTATCCTTCTCTATCGTTCTTTTAATCTTGGTAACTACGGTTGCCGTATTGTTTTCTCTTTTGAGTCTATTCAAGAAGCCAGAAGCTTTGAAAAAGACACTCTTAGGATTGGTAGTTTTAGGGGCTGTGTTGGCTGTTTCTTACGGATTAGCTCCAGACACTGCAGTAACTGATATTAATGGAGAAGTCCTTGAGGGTGGTGAAGCAGGTGCAAATTCTAAATGGGTTAGTACTGGTATTTGGTATACTGTATTGTTAGGTGCAGGTGCTGTTTTATCAATTCTATTCGGAGGATTGAAATCAATTGTAAAATAATAAACTATGGCAAAAAGAGAAATTCCTGAAATTAATGCAGGTTCCATGGCGGATATCGCTTTCTTATTGCTGATCTTTTTCTTGGTAACAACTACTATGGACGTAGATTCTGGTATTTCTAGAAAGTTGTCTGAGAAACCGCCTGAGAATTATGAAGCTCCTATCGTCAAGCAAAAAAACATCTTCGAGGTTAATATCAATAGAAATGATCAATTACTTGTAGAAGATGAAGAAATGCAGATTGGAGATATTAAAGAAGCGACTATTAAATTTTTAGATAATGCTGGTGGTATTGGTAAAACTGTTGACGGTGTTCCTGGTACTAAGTGTGACTATTGTAATGGTGAGAAATCTCCATCTTCTTCAGATCACCCTAATAAAGCGATTATATCAGTTCAAAGTGACAGAGGTACTTCTTATGGTATGTACATCACAGTTCAAAACGAACTTTTAGCAGCCTATACTGAGTTACGAAATAGATACGCTAAGAAATACATAACTGGTAAGTATGCCGGTCTGAGTTATGAAGATTTATTATTACTTTATGATAACGATGGTGAAAACAAACAGTTAAAAGCAGTTATTAAGAAAGTCAAAGAAGCATATCCTCAGATTATTTCTGATGCAGAACCAACAAAATAAGTTATACTATGTCTAAATTTGGAAAAAAGAAAAAAGGAGTACCAGCAGTAAATACTGCTGCCCTGCCGGATATCGTATTTATGCTTTTGTTTTTCTTCATGGTTACAACAACGATGAGAGAGACAGATCTTTTGATTAAATCACCTAAGTTGCCTAATGCATCGGAAGTGAAAAAATTAGAACACAAGAGTTTGGTTAGTACTATTTATGTTGGTAAATCCAAACCCGAAGATCAAGCAAAGTTTGGTTCTGGTGACAAAATTCAGTTGAATGATAAAATTGCAACAGTTAACGATGTAGCCAATTTTATATATTCTGAACAAGCGAAACACAATCCAGAAGAGATTCCTTATATGACGACTTCTATCAAATCTGATATAGATTGTGGTGTAGGAACTATCCACGATATTAGAATTGAATTGAGAGACATCAATGCGCTCAAGATTAGTTATTCTACGCGTAAAGGAGATTTAGCTGAAAATACTAAATAATCTTTTTTGATTATTATTTAAAAGGCATCTGTTTGTTTCAGATGCCTTTTTTATTTTAAATTTGTACTAACCTATCTTTTATTTTATGAAGCACTTAACAGTTTATCTATTTTTTTTTGGAACTTGCCTTGCTTCTTTTTCACAACAAGACAGTATATCTGTTGATTCTAAGTATCTAGATGATCAATTGTATTTTGCAGTTTCGTACAATAAACTTTTTGACAAAAATATTTCGATCGATCAGAGTGGTTTCCCTCTCGGATTCTCTTTTGGATTCATCAAAGACATCCCAATAAATGATACAAGAAATTTCGGATTTGGTTTAGGATTCGGGTATTCCTACAATAATTACATTGAAAACTTAGTACTGAATAATCGAGATATCCCTAATTACTCAACAACAATCCCTTATGAAACTAATTCATTTCAAACCCATAGTATAGACTTACCCTTAGAACTGCGTTGGAGGACTTCTACGCCTACTAATTATAAATTCCTTCGTGTATATGGTGGAGCTATTGTTTCATATATTTACAAGGATCAAAACAAATTTTTGTCAACATCGGAAGCCTCTTCCAAACTATCAATTCCAAATTTAAATAAAACACAGGTAGCATTGGCACTGAATATTGGCTATGGTACTTGGAATTTTTTTGTAAACTATTATTTGAGTCCCTTTTTTACATCTCCTACTTTATTAGATACAGGTAAGGAATTGAAAACAAATCCAGTTCGTCTAGGTTTGATTTTTTATTTTTTATAATTCCTAGCTCAAATGATGGTATAGTTGAAGGCAAACAATTGCATAATTAAACCAACGAATACACCAAGTCCAATTTCAAAAGGTGTGTGCGCTTTTAGATACAATCTAGATTGTCCTACAATACCAGTTATCAAAATACTCAAAGCTATTGCATGTATGGTGTTTGTTTGATACAGTAAACCATACATTACAAAAAAGCTAAGCACTGAGACGGTACCTATCATGTGTATACTAGTTTTTATTTTAACACTAAAAAGTAAATAGGATACAATCAGAGCTAATGAACATCCTAGAAATAGACTCGCGAGTAATTGCAAAACTTGAATTTTTTGGAATGTGTAGGATAAGAGTAAAAACAATGCTATCATGTAAATAAATGGTGTACGTCTCTCTTTGATATTTCTTACTTCAAAACTTTGTATCATTCCGGCTTTTTTTAAGACGTAAAGCATAATCAATGGGAATAGCATAGTAATACTACCAACAAGTACTATAACCTTTATTTGAAGCTCACTAGAAACACTGAAAGGTTCTAGTTTAAAAAAGATAAGTGTGGCAATAAATGGTAGTAATATAGGGTGAAACAGCAGTGAGATTAAGTAAAAGTATTTCATATATTTTCGTTTATATTTCTTTTCGCAATCTCGCTACAGGGTAGTCAAGTTGTTCACGGTATTTGGCGACAGTTCTTCTTGCAATTACATAACCTTTCTCTTTTAATTGTTCCATCAACTGAGCATCTGTAAATGGTTTCTGTTTATTTTCTTCAGTTATAACCTGTTTTAAAATGTTTTTAATTTCTTTAGTTGAAACATCCTCCCCTTCGGTGTTTTTCATACTTTCAGAGAAAAATTCTTTTATTAATTTTGTCCCGTATGGTGTCGCTACATATTTGCTATTAGCAACTCTAGATACTGTTGAAATATCCATATCAATAGTTTCGGCAATATCTTTGAGAATCATTGGTTTTAATTTTCTTTCGTCTCCTGAAACAAAATAATCATGTTGGTGTTGCATGATAGCGTTCATAGTAATGAGTAAGGTTTGTTGTCTTTGCTTGATAGCATCAATAAACCACTTTGCTGCATCTAGTTTTTGCTTTATGAAGAGAACTGCATCTTTTTGACTTTTGGATTTATTCTTGGACTCCTGGTATCCTTTCAACATATTGTTGTATTCCCTTGAGACATTTAGTTCAGGAGCGTTTCTAGCGTTCAAACGTAATTCTAGATTACCTTCATTTATTTGTATCATAAAATCGGGTACTATTTGTGAATTGAGTTTTGAATTATTGGAAAACGAGCCTCCAGGTTTGGGATTTAACTTTTCGATGACACGAACTGCATTTTTTAGTTCTTCTTCACCGATGTCATATTTTGTCATTAGTTTTTTAAAATGTTTTTTGACAAACATTTCAAAATTGTTTTCTAATATTTCAATGGCAAGATCAACCTGTTTTGTCGATTTTTTGTTGTGTAACTGTATGAGTAGACACTCCATTAAATCACGAGCTCCAACACCGATTGGATCTAATTTTTGAATGATTGTTTTGAGGATATTGTTAACCTCAATTTCATCTGTATATACGTTTTGAGTGAACGCCAAATCATCGACTATGTCTAAGATGTCTCTTCGTATATAACCACTGTCATCGATGCTACCCACCAAAAATTCAGCTATTGCTAACTCTTTTTCGTCTAGCTTATAAGTGTTTAACTGGCTTTTTAAGGATTGGTGAAAACTGATACCTCCTGCATAAGGAATTTGGTATTCATCGTCATCACTACTGTAATTATTAGATTGTAACTTGTACTGTGGAACTTCATCGTCGCTTAAGTATTCATCAATATTAATGTCTTCTGCATCTATACTTTCATTTCCTGTATCATCGTGTTCATTATGAAGAGTGTCTTCATTGTCGAAGTCACTTTCACGCTCAACATCCAATGCAGGGTTTTCTTCAATCTCTTGTTTCAATCGTTGTTCAAACGCCTGTGTTGGCAACTGAATCAATTTCATTAATTGAATCTGTTGCGGCGACAACTTATGTAACATTTTTAATTGAAAGTTTTGTTTTAGCATAGTTTCAAAAAAATAATTATTATTTAAAGCGCAATTTAATGGCAGTGCTTTGGTTGCGTTTTGAATTTTTTACTTTAGAACGAAGCATTCATAGGGGTTCTAGGGAATGGAATCACATCCCTAATATTACCCATACCAGTTGCAAATAAAACTAACCTCTCAAATCCTAAACCAAACCCGCTGTGAACAGCTGTACCAAACTTACGAGTATCCAAATACCACCATAGTTCATCTTCATCTATGTCAAGTGCTTTGATTTTCTCTTTGAGGACATCCAATCTTTCTTCACGTTGTGATCCCCCCACAATTTCTCCAATACCTGGAAACAACACATCCATAGCGCGTACTGTTTTCCCATCGTCATTCAAACGCATATAAAAAGCCTTAATATTCGCAGGGTAATCAAATAGGATTACAGGACATTTAAAGTGTTTTTCAACTAAGAAACGCTCGTGCTCACTTTGTAAATCTACTCCCCATTCTGAAATAGGATATTTGAACTTTTTCTTTTTGTTAGGTTTGCAATTTCTCAATATTTCATATGCTTCAGTATACGAAACGCGTTTAAAATCATTGTCGACAACAAATTTTAACTTTTCAATGAGTGTCATTTCACTTCTTTCTGCCTGAGGCTTATTCTTTTCCTCCTCTAATA
>JBMZVD010000046.1:0-16934 GCA_049625305.1 Flavicella sp. | reverse complement strand
GAGGAAGAAATGCGTTGTCTTGAAAACTTTGTCTGATGATGTATTTAGTTACTGTATTAATTTGTATACATAGTAAAAACACCTATTTTTAATCTCATAAAAAACAATTATACGTCACAAAGGTGTGTTTATACCTACATTTTGGATGGATAAAGTGTAAAGAGTGCACTTATACAGACGTTGTGTGCCATTTAAATAGACAACAGAATAGAAATTAATGACAGAAATCCATTCACTACATAACGAATTAATCGAAAAGTATTCTTTTACAGAAAAAGAAGCTGACTTTTTTGTTTCATATTTCACAGAACGAAAGGTCAAAAAAAGACAATTCATCATACAACCTGACTTTATTGCTAAATACCGAATTTTTGTTATTAAGGGAACATTCAAAGCATATGTCGTTGATAATAACGGACAAGAAAACACGATTTCTCTTGCTATGGACGGTTGGTGGATTTCTGACCCTAATAGCTATATTTATCAGCAACCAGCTACGATGTTTGTGGAAGCATTGGAAGATAGTTTAATCCTACAATTAGATTTTGAAAACGAACAGAGACTTAAATCACACAGCCATAAATTTGAAACCTTTTTTAGAACTGTTGCCGAAAGAGGTCTTGCTTTTATGCAACGAAGATTAATAGCAAGCTTAACACTTACAGCGGAAGAAAGATACGAAGAATTTGCCGGAAAATATCCTGATTTTTTACAACGTGTTCCACAGTTTGCCATTGCTTCTTATTTAGGAATGACAACCCAATATCTTTCTCGTATTAGAAAAAATAAGATGAAAAGTTAAACTAGTTTCACTTTATTTCTTAACCCAGTAGATTTTTATTCATTCCAATTCATAAGACCTTTGCATTATCAATTAAAAATGATAAGCAGAGTAACATGAATGAATTAAAAAACAGACCAAAAGAGCTAACACCAATTCTTGTTATTCTCGCTTGGATGACCTATAGCATTTTAGGTTTCATCTATATTCCATGCATTGAGATTTTTGGTGGAGATGTATTACCCACAGCATGGATAATTCCACTTGGTCAAGATGCTTTAATTGGCTTAACAGCACCAATTATTTTTTACTTTCTAGCAACAAGACCTAAAACAATTACCTATGCAATAGGAATAGCTTGGGTTTGGTGGAGAATAGCAGACTTTGGAGTAGGTTTAGCAACTGAAATATTTCAGTCGCCTTTTAAAAGTCCAATGGGCGAAAACACCCATAGTTTTGTACTAACTGGTTAGTTGTTAATCAATCTTGCTTTGGAACTTTATGCATTATATCTATAACTAAAACTTAAAGTTTGCAACTATTTCATAACATCTGCGAAGGACAAACCTTTAAGCTTAAAAGAAACACAATTAAGTGGTAAATGGATTTTTCAAAATACTAGGATACTAATTTTAAATACTTAAAAAATGAACAAAAACAAATTAATTTTCAGAATCACAACAGGTCTTTTAGCCTTAATGTACCTTGGAGGAGGATCTCGCTACTTTCTTGAATTTCAAGAAATGTCAGACATTTTTGCCACATTACAATTTCCTAGATGGTTACATCCACTTTTAGGCGTAACCAAATTTATGGCGGTCATTTCTCTTTTGATGATCCTTTTCAATGTAAAAGCGAATCCAAAATGGCTAAAAGAATGGACGTATGCAGGCATCTTTTTCAACGCAACGTTTGCCCTTATTGCTCACCAAATGATTAGCGAACCGTTTGAATTATCTATACCCGCAATTATGGTGATTATATTGGTCATAGCCTCAAGAGTACTTTGGGGAAAAGTTGAACAATAATTCAAAAATATGACTACACATATTCCAAAACAAGTAAAATGGATAGCTATTTTAATTGCCCTAACCTTTAGTAGGTTTTCAGTTGTTACCTATTTCCCAGGTTTAGAAATACTCGGAGGTCCAGACCCCAACGAGTGGCTTGGACCTTGGGTAACAGATACAACCCTAGGGATATTAGCGCCATTGATGGCTTATTTAGCCTATAAGAAAACAGGATTAAAGCTTTGGGGAGGATTAATTGCCTATAACTGTATTGGTGCATTTGATTATGCAAACGGACTGTTGACAGAATATCTAAGTCCTCAAGTATCTAATCCACCAGAAATGATTTTTGGAGCAATTGGTTTGTTCTTTTGTGTTCAATTGGTAATAATCTATCTGCTTTTTAGAAAAGAAGTTATTAATCACTTCTCAAACTAATATTTCAACCATAGCATTTCCCTATTATATAGATATAAAATGAACGTACAAAAACTAAAAGTAGCAGTAATTGGTTGCTCTATAAGCGGTTTGAGTGCAGCCAATGTGCTCAATCGTCTTGGTTTTGAAGTAACTGTTTTTGAAGCGTTTTCAGAAGGGTTTCAAGATCGTGGTGGTGCTTTGGGGGCCGTTGACTTGCAATTACTTCAAACTATTTTACCAACAGGAACTATTCAAAAACGTATTCATAATCACGGACATTTTTATGGGGATTTGTGGCAATATTTATATGAAGGTTTACCTAACTCTTCGGTAAAATTCGGTGTTGACATTCAAGAAATTCTTAATTCTGAAAGTCTAAAGCCAACATTAAAAATCGAAGATAAACATCTAGAATTTGACTTCATCATTGGGGCAGACGGAGGAAAATCAACCATAAGAAAATATGTTACGGATGCTATACCTCAATATGCAGGCTATACATTATGGCGGACGCTTCTTTCTTTAGATAAAATCAATTATCCACCAAATGGAAATAAAACCATTAATGGTATCCGCTATGAAACCCTTGGTTTTCCTTTTATTGGTCCCAACCAAGAAGCCTTATGGAATTGTGGTGTGTATATGGCAATGCCAGAATCAGAAGTAGAAAAACCAACAAAGAATAGACAAGTAAGCACACAGGATATCAAACAAATACCCAATTGGTTTTTACCTTTCATAGACCATTTATTTGACAAGCCTACTTTAAAATTTTGGGAAACAGCCGTTCAATATGGCAAAGTATCACCGCACCCTGTTTGGGAATTTACTGCAGAAAAAGTAGTGAGGAATCGAATACTACTCATAGGAGATGCTGCACATATGGCAAGTCCACGAACAGGTGCAGGTGCTTATTCTGCTATGATGGATGCGGTTGTTTTAAAAAATGCTTTTTCACAGGGAAAAAATATAGATAAATCTCTAAAGCTATATAATCAAAATACCGTTAATAGAGGAAAAGAGTTGTACAATCAGAGCCGAAAATCAGCATCATATTTTGCACCTGAAAACAGAAAAACATTATCTCCAAAATCGTTGTTAGAAAGCATTCAAAGTCAACAAACTTTAAATATATAGTAAAGAAAAAAAGGCATACAAAAAGCTATAAAAGCAAAATCGGTTTTGGTGTATACTCGAACCGTTTTGCATTTAATTAAGTATCTTTCTATCCAATAAGCAAGTGCGCTTAAATCTGATAATCCAATCATAATAAATACTTTGCACAATTAAAATATGACCCTAGAAAATAATAAATACGCGAGGCTTGTATTCCGATACTTCAGTGCTGTTTTAGTTGAAACGACTTTGGAAACTATAAAAATGTTATGGCCAAAACAATCAAAAAATCCACGCAAAACCTCACACTAATTTCATAGTTAAAGACTGATTATAAACTACTTAACTCATCTCAAAACTGTAAAACAAATATGATAATGGTCGTCGTGCATACTGTCTACAAAAGGGCCTAGCTTTCTTGCAAAATAAATATTTCTTCTTTTAACCTCTTATCCAGCAAGCGTCTTAAAAAAAGCCGCTTTCAAATTAATTTTAAGAATTACGATTCGGATACGCAAGCCTCTTTTTTGAGTGGCATTGTCGAGTGCTAGGATATGTTTTGCCATGGTTTCAAAATCTATTGATACTTCTTTGTCAAAAGACAAACGCCCCTCAGCGTCAAACTCTAAAAATAATACCACAAGCCGAGATGATCAACGGCAATCTATTTACCCACGGAGGAATTCACCCTGATATTGTGAAATATGATATTTCCCTTGACGCTATCAATACGATTTCAAGAAAAATTATAGAAAACCTTATTTTCCATCAAAAAAAGATGCTCTTGAACAACTTATAATTTCAAGTAGAAATGGTTTAAGTTGGTACAGAGGTTACTTTGATGATACTTTGACACAGGGCCAAATAGATGCAACTTTAAAAAAATTCAATGCGAAAGCTGTTATCGTTGGTCACACACCACAATGGACAGTAAAGTCTTTTTACAATAACAAAGTTTTCGCAATTGATGTCAAGCATTCAAAAGACTATAAAGACAATTGGCCTTTTAAAAGATCTGAAGGTCTTTTTATTAAAGATGACAAATACATAAGACTTCTAAACAATCAAAAAACCTTTGAATTAAAAAACAGTAAGTAATTATGAAAACTAAAGTTTATAATGCCTTAAATAAGTCTCAGATAGTAGTATTTGTTATGCTAATCGCTCCTCTATTTGGGTTTATTGACAGAAATCTAGTGTTCTTTTTCGGATTGGGGATTGCCTTGTTTGTCTTTAGGGAAAGTAAATTTGATAAGTCAAAGTTTGGACTGGAGGAACAACTTCAATGGAAAACCCTTTACCGAAGTTTGTTGTACGCTGTTGCAATATTTTTTCTAGATGCTATAGTCATCGGTCCTGTATTAGAAAACTTGCTAGGTCCGACAGATTTGTCATCCTTTGACAGTATCATAGGTAACTTTACCAACTATTTAATTTTATTGTTGATTATGTGGGTATTTGCTGCATTTGGAGAAGAATTCTTACACCGAGGGTTTTACATGAAATGGATGGCTGAATATCTTGGAAACACGAAAAAACATTGGATAATTTCATCCATTATTACCTCCTTCTACTTTGCTATGGGACACATTTATCAGGGTATAAGTGGTGCTGTAGGGGTTTTTTTTTGGTCGTTGATGGTATCTTTCTCATTTATGAAGAATCGTAAAAACTTATGGCTTGTAATATTGGTTCACGGATTTTACGATACCATAGCAATCACCCTTCACTATTTTGACAAACTTGAAGTTATTAGCAATTGGCTAAGTCACATGTGTCAGTAAAATTAAAAATGCACAAGCAAAACAAGTTTATGGGTTAGTGTCAAATTGGTTATTGAAAACATTAAAGATTACGATAAAATCCACTGAAAATGGAGATTTTTAAGTTTCTCTTTCTTTTTTGTAAATTGAGATTGCAAATTATTTAAATAATTTTCAATGCAACTCGATACAATTACAATTCTTTTTTCACAAGCTGCCTTGATTGTTTTAGGTATGGTTAGCATGTTGTGGATTGTTAGTGTTTTTATAAAAAATGTAAGTATTGTAGACATTTTTTGGGGAATTGGTTTTGTACTTGTCAACGCATTTTACATACAAAAATCAGGGGTTCTAAACCCAAGAAAAATAATACTCTTTGCTTTGGTAAGTATTTGGGGACTGAGATTGGCATCTTATCTGGCCATGAGAAATCTCGGTAAAGGAGAAGATTTTAGGTATCGAGAATTTCGAAAAAAATTCGGCCCAAAACGCTATTGGTGGTTTAGTTATTTTCAAACATTTTTGTTGCAAGGAGCACTTATCATGGTGATTTCTTTACCACTTTTAGGAATCAGTACAAGTATTAGTGATGGAAACCTCAACTTACTAGATTTTATAGGAATTGGAGTTTGGGTTATTGGCTTTGTATTTGAAGCTGGAGGTGATTTTCAGCTGGCCCGTTTTAAAAAAATTCCTGAAAACAAAGGAAAAGTATTGGATACAGGGTTTTGGAAATACACACGACACCCCAATTATTTTGGCGATGCTATGATATGGTGGGCTTACGCTATTTTTTGTTGTGCGGCGGGTAATTATATATATGTTCTTGGGTCCATTGTAATGACTTTGCTTCTCCTTTATGTGTCAGGTATTCGCTTACTTGAAAAAACCTTGCAAGAAACAAAACCCGAATACAAAGTATACATGCAACAAACGAATGCCTTTTTTCCATGGTTTCCTAAAGTATAATACGAATGAAAGTTATCACTGAAAATATTTGGTTTGTACTTTTCGTCATTTGGGGATTGCCTTTAAGCTTTTACCGAAGTAAATTTCGGAAAATCATATACCAAACTGACGATTGGAGAATCAACATTCAACCGCTCTTTTGGAAAGAACTCAAAGGTCTTTTTGGAAATTTATATCCAGAAAATCATGACTACCTAAAGTTTCGCAACTTTTATTTATTCTATCTGACTGTTTATTTATTACTATTAATTGCCTATCTCGTTTTTGATACAGCAACTTGAAAATAGAATCGGTAAACAAATTTAAAGTAACTCTACGTTTGTAGAATTAATTATTTTATTCTACATTTGTAGAGTAAAACATTAATCTATGAAATTATCTAAATCTGAAGAAGAATTAATGCATCATTTGTGGAAGCTAGAAAAGGCTGTTATGAAAGATTTATTAAATTCTTATAATGATCCAAAACCTGCAACAACGACTATTGCAACCCTGTTGAAAAGAATGCAAGGAAAAGCATTTATAGACTACAAGCAAATCGGTAGAACTCGTGAATATTATCCTCTTGTCCAAAAGAAAGATTATTTTTCTAAACATGTAAATGGGTTGATCAAAAGTTTCTTTAACGACAGTGCCTCTCAGTTCGCCTCTTTTTTCACCAAAGAAACCAATTTGTCCAAAACTGAATTAGAAGATCTAAAAGCACTGATCGAATCAGAAATTAAAAAGAAATAACATGTTGGTATATATTCTAAAGTCATCGACTTGTTTGGGAATCCTTTACTTGTTTTACCAATTACTTTTAGAACATGAAAAAATGCATTTCTACAAACGTTGCTATTTGATTGCTATTTTATTGATTTCATTTTTTATACCATTTGTGACGGTAAGTACCGATGTTTTGGCATCAGAAACCATTCCCAAAATTGTAGTGGTCAATACGAATGAAAAAGCTGTTATTTATACGTTATTTTCAGAAATATTACCCTATTTAGTGTGGACGATCTATTGGATTGGGCTGGTATTTTTTGGAGGTAGATTTTGGAAAAATTTGATTTCAATTATCTCAGAAATTAGAAAAAACAGCAAAGTAGAAAAGCAGTATTACCAGTATGTATTACTTTATCGGAAAGTTATACCTCATACTTTTTTAAAGTATATTTTCTTGAATAAAAGTGATTTTGAATGCAACAGTATTCCTAAAGAAGTATTGTTACATGAGCAAGCACACGCTGATCAGAGACACAGTATTGACATTATATGCATCGAAATACTTCAAGTAATTTTCTGGTTCAATCCATTGATCTACCTCATTAAAAAGAGTATCAAGTTAAATCACGAATTCCTTGCAGATGAGGCCGTTTTATCAGAGGGTGTTGAAACAAGTCAATACCAAAAAATGTTACTTACGTTCTCGACAAAGACAACAACCCCAATATTTACAAATTCAATCAATTATTCAATTATTAAAAAACGATTTACACTTATGAAAGCAAAAAAATCAAAAAACAAAACATGGTTCAAAGGTTTATTAGTGCTTCCACTAGTAGCAATTCTAACTTTTAGCTTTAGTACTAAAGAAACAATAAAATTTCAGGATGAAACTTCTTTAGAAATAGATGTACAAGAGGGTGCTACCAGAGCTCAAATTAAAGAATACAACAAACTAGCTAAGCATTACAATGCAACAAACCCCACTTCTATGTTTATTAAAATTTCAGATGTAAAGCGGTTAACGTATTTGTATGGTTTGATGACTGAACGTCAAATCAAAAAAGTAGAAGCATTCCCTAACTTTCCACCACCACCTCCTGCTCCAAATAAAGAAAAAGAAACGATATTCGTAAAAATTGGTGTCAATGACAAAGATCCTAATTCACCGCCACCACCACCAAAACGAACAATTAAGTAAAAAATAAGAGTGCTAGACACTCAATAAGTTTATTACTAGAGCAATAGCCCTAAATTTATATATCGATGACCTAGTCAATCTGATTTACTAACTTTGGGCTATAACACTCTAACTACCTAGGTGTAACGTCCTTTATGTTGTTCTTTTTCGATACATCGTCATCAATGATTTGTTCTTTGACGGTAGCAAAATCTATTTTCTTTAAATCTATCTTACGTACTTGTCGATTCCACATGGTATGGTAATAATATACTTTTTCTTTCAAATCAGAAGAAGAAGTTACCTGGGTAGCACTCACCACATTTTCGGGTAAATTCGCTTTGGGCATGTGTGCACCGATAGGAATATTGAAATTGTCTAAAATTCTAAAAGATTCAAAAACTGCCTCAGAAGAGGTTTCTAAAGGGCGACAGGTAGCTGTAAATGCAGAAGCTCTGACAAACCTAGAAGTGGGTGTAAAATCTCCAGGTAGCCCAATAAATCCTGAACCTGAACCGTTGGCAACCAAATTGTAATTTCCTATTTTTTTAGGAGCATTTGGAGTCGTGGTCAAATTTAGGTAGTTTCTTTGATTGAGGATATGCCAATCATAGGTTGGAGAATTTGTAATTACCCCGAGATAAGGTTCGTACATTTTAACTTCCCCATTGTTTACAATTTCAATAATTTTGCTCTTCCCACTAGGATCGACAACTTTGAAGTGAAAAGGTAAATCAGCACCTCCAAAATCTTCATTTTTTACCCCTACTACTATTACAGCTTTGAGGTTTTCAACAATTTCATCAACGGTCTTAAATGAAGACAACATCCATTGCATCAAATCTCCCACACTCATAGATTTAACTGCCTTATCTTTTTCATATACTGCATATTCTGCAAATCCAGGAAGGTAATAAACCCCTACATACAATCCTTCTTCATTGAGTCCATCTGGACCATAAGGCTGTCCATATGCAGTAAGACTCACAAATCCATATTTTCCTTTCCAACGCATTCCATTGTTTCCTTCAGGAGTTTGACCGACAAAACTTTTATTCCTAGGAACAATTAATATTTTATTGTGCTGCGCATCACTCAACGCCCATTCTACAGTTCTAGAAACCACGACACCTCCATCTGCAGACCTCAATGTGATCCCAGTACATGCATATACATACGAACTGATACCTATATACAAGACAACAATGCTAAGGCTAATGGCATTTTTGATTTTATGATTCATATTTTGAATTTTTAAGATTCTTAAAAATAGTTAAATTATTGATTCAAATCACTTGAACTATCGCTATTACCCAAAAGAGTGCTCCAAAAAAAATTGAAGAATAGATGCAGGAGATGTCAATGATAGAAAAAAAGTAATTCAAAACAATACATCTATTTATACAATCTTAGCGTCAGAGACTAATTTGGATATCTAAAGAGTAAAAAATATTTTTTTAAACGAGATGAATTGTAGAATTTAATACCTTGTATTTCATATCAAAGTCAAACAACAACCTAATGCTAAAAATAACTCACTTTGATAAAATTACAATTGATACCATGGGAATACAACATCAACACACCTCTTTTGTCTCAAAAGTCATCAACCGATATTGTGAGGTGAGTGATAGAGCTATTGCCCAACTATTTTCAATTGCCAACATTCAGGAACTCAAAAAGGGAAGTATTTTGCTAGAAGCAGGTAAAATCTCAAAACAACTCTCAATTTTGTATCGAGGAACAATCGTTTCTTCCTTTGAAAATGCCGAAGGACAGATATACCACAAAAATATATTCTCCGAAAAAGATTTTGTCGGGTCTATGGTATCAGCGATGACACAAAAACCTTCAGAGTTTTCTTTAACGGTAATCGAAGATGCTGTACTCGTTAATTTTGACTATGTCCCTTATCGAAATCTCATCAATACCGATGCTGAACTCAAAAATTTCTACATTGCCTATTTGGAAAAAAACTGGGTGTTGGACAAAGAAAAAAGAGAATTGGACATTATTTTGAAAGATGCTGAAGAAAGATATCTTGATTTTATAAAGTGTAAACCAGGAATTGAAACACGAATTCCTTTGCGTTATATTGCCTCTCACTTGGGTATAACTCCTACCCAGCTTAGTAGAATTCGAAAAAAAATAAAAAATTGAAGTTGCTTCAACATATGTAGAGAAGTAAGACAATTTACTTTTACATCTTTGTAGTATGAAAATACTATTACTCTACATACTGGCATTTACAGGAGGTGTTTCACTTGCCATTCAAGCAGGGTTGAATGCACAATTGGGAGCTTTTGTCAAACAACCCATTGTCGCTGTAATTGCCTCTTCAATAGCCAGTGCTGTTTTTGGTATCAGTTTGTTCATATTATTTCAAAAGGGTAGCATTGCAACGATTTCTTTCCAGCAAACCCCGTGGTATTTGTGGTTTGTAGGAGGTTTGTTTAGTATGATTGGTATTTCGCTATACTTTTACACCATTCCCAAATTGGGTCTTTTCAAAATGATCACTTGGGGACTGTGTGGTCAATTACTCTTTTCAGTAGTTGCAGGGAAATTCGGATGGCTGCATTTACCCGTAGAGCCCATAACAAGTAAAAAAATAACCGGTGCTATTGCCATGATTGTTGGCATTGTCTTAATCAATTCAAAATGAACCCAACAAAAAAAAATATATACAATGTAACCACACTTTGGAAGACATCAGGTGAAACCTTTGCTGGATATAGCGCTGATATTGATTTTGAATTATCGTACATAAAAAACTCTGAATGGCCTAATAAGCTGTGGGTCAAACCCGCTTTTACAACTCCAAACTTCAAAACTATCAGCAATGAAATGCGCTCGAACCCAGACTTGACCTTTTCTTATTTCAGAAAAAAAGTAGAAAAGCCTCTAGATGAAAATTCACTGATTTTGAAATCTACTCTATACGGGATGAACCTGCCACTTCAAAATAAGTTTTCAGTAGGTAAAACCGTCACTCTAAAACGAGTTGAAAATCTTGACATGGCTCTCGCATGGTCTGAAGCTTTTTACAGTGCTTTTCGCTATCGAATAACACCAAATACTATTGAAAAAACAAAGAAATATTTTGCTTTTTATGGTGCTTACGAAGGTGAAAAAATAATAGGAACCGTCCTACTGTTTATAACGGACAAAACAGCAGGTATTCATAGCTTAGGTATTGTTCATTCAGAACGTAAAAAAGGACATGCCACAGCAATTATGAAACTTATCTTGAACAAGGCACTGGACTTAAATTGCAATCTCGCGAGTTTGCAGTCCTCAAAAATGGGTAAAAACATATACCTTTCTATGGGGTTTCAAATTGATTTTTTAATGGACAACTATCGCATAAAATTATAAAAATGAATTATTTAGATCATCTAGCATAGAGGTACGCTACAAAAAAATTTAACCCTACAAAAAAGTATCGAGAGAAAACTTAAATTTTATAAAACGTGCCGTTCAATTGTCCGCCTCTTCTTATGGTCTGCAATTGTATAAAGTACTTATTATTGATAATGCAGCACTTCGCGAACAACTAAAAATTGCTTTATGGGGACAATGTCAAATTACAGATGCCTCCCATTTGTTTGTCTTTTGTAACTACACTAAAAATACCCCACAAGACGTAGAAGCTTTTATAGAGTTAACGGCCAATGAAAGAAATGTAGAGGTATCTCAATTGAAAAATTACCAGAATTTTATACAAGAAAAAACAGCAGAAATGTCCAAAGAAGCACATTTTAATTGGACAAAAAACCAAACCTATATCGCACTGAGTAATTTACTTTCTGCCTGCGCTAGCTTGCAAATAGATACATGTCCGATGGAAGGTTTTGATGCAGAACATTACAATAAAATTTTGGGATTGTCCAACAAAGGTTTGCATGCGACAATCGTAGCACCTATTGGTTATAGAAGTGTTGAAGATGAGTCACAGCATTCCAAAAAAGTAAGAAAGCCATTAGAAGAGCTTTTCAAAACACTTTAATTGAGTATAAAGTATTTTTGTTTGTATGTCATATAGGTTCTATCCGTAGACAGTAACTTAATTCTTTTATTTGTTTCTCAAAATAGTGTAATTTGTTTCTCATATATCTAATCGATACACTTATGAACCCATCACATTTTAAGAAACTAGAAAATCTGTACTTGGGCGCGCCTATCAATACCGAACTGTTCCCTAGTACGTGTTGTACTATTGACAAAGGAAAAGCTGAGATTGAAATCGAAATTGACAGCAAGTACTTTCATGCATTGGGTGCCATTCACGGCTCTATCTATTTCAAGTTACTAGACGATGCCAGCTATTTTGCCATGAGTTCTATGGTAACAGACTATTTTTTATTGACACGTACTTTTGAATTGGAGTTTTTAAAACCCGTTCGCTCAGGAAGATTGAAAGCAGTTGGAAAAATACGTGTATTGAAAGAACATTGTATGGAAGCTACTGCACAACTTTACGACACATCAAATAACTTGGTAGGTGTAGGAAATGGTAGTTTTGCTAAAAGCAATCAAAAACTCATAGATACTAAAGGCTATCAGTAAAGGACTGCTATGTGACTTTATTTTTTAATAAATTGTCGCTAAATTAAGAATTGGATGAATAATAAGACTTATATATATATCATATTGGTTTTAAACTTTTTATTACTCTGCTTCAATATAACAGAACTAGATTTTAATACGTTTGAAAAAGGTGTTTTTTTAGGTATTATTTCCAATGTGCTTTTGATACTTTCAATGCTTATTTCACTACGTAACTTGAACAAAAAAAATACTAAAAATGTCAAATAGCACCCTACAAAGACAGCGAAAGGTTCGTGCAAGCATATCTATTAAAACTCCTATTTTAAAAGTATGGAAAACCATTTCAGGTGCCAGTAATTTGGAAATGTACCATCCCTTTTGCAAAAAAAACCCCGTAAAAAAATGGGGTAATAAAGAGGCAGAAGATAGCATTGAATATTACAACGGACATCGTTTGTACCGAAAATTTACGGATTGGCAGGAAGGTAAAGGTTATGCCTTGGTTATCTCAAGCAGAAAAAATAAAATTGCCCATGTGATCTGGAATCTAAAAGCTACACATTCCGAAAGTACTGAACTGTCTATTGAAATTACCACTTATATAGACAGTGCACTCAGGAGGTACCCTAGAATATTTAGGTCTTTATTTTGGACTATATATGGTCGCAATACACTCAAAACCTATTTGGAAAATGTCGTTATGGGCTGTAAGTATTTTACAGAAACTGGAATTCCCGTTCAAGAAAACCAATTTGGCGCTAACAAGATGTTTTCAGCAAGAAAAGAACGCTAACACTGTTTCTTGTACTTGTTTTTAAAAGTACAATATGTAACTTGCTTAAAATTAATAATAGCTTTTGGAAAACGCCTTAGCATATATAAGTAGTATTGGTAAGATTTCTGTCTACAGCTTTATAGTACTCGCTGTTTTTTTAAGTACTGTAAATAGCAAAAACAAACTATCTAACAGAATATTTGCAGCATACCTTTTGGTGATTGCTTTTGATTTTACTGGATTTTTTATTGATTTAAGAAGTCATTATCCTTTGCTAGAATCCCTAAAAACAGCTTCTAGTCTATTGCAATTGCCTCTTTATTACTGTTACGTTTTAGCTGCCTGTTACACAAATTTTAAGCTAGTTCATAAACATGTATTTCACGCCTTTCCCTTTGTTGTATTTGTTTTTACTTTTGGGGTATTCGGATATCAATCCAATATACTATTGACCTATGAAATCGTGGGAGAACTTCAGTTCGTAGCTTATATAATTGCTGTTTTTGTCATATTAAAAAAATATAAAAAGGTAGCTCTTGAAAACTACTCAAACACACACCTACCTGTATACCGTTGGTTGTTTCAAATTACCCTATTTTCCTGTATTGCACATTTCTTCGTGGTCATCCGTTGGTGGCTTTCAAACTCAGTTTATTACAATTATACCCTATACATCAACATAGTAATCAGTAGCTGTGTATTGGCAATCACGCTCTTTTTTGTCATGAAAGCACTATACCAACCTCAGCTTTTTACAGGTATAGACATACATTTACAACCTTTACCAAAGAAGCAAAAAATCAAAAAATCAAAAGATTCACACAATCTAAACCTACAGCTCTTGCTTACTTTTATGGAACAGAAGAAACCCTATCTGGACTTTGATTTGAGCTTACAAAAATTAGCAGTTCAAACGGATATTCCAGAAAAGGAGCTGTCAGTATTACTCAACCATGAAATAGAACAACATTTCTTTGACTTTATCAATACCTACCGTATCGAGGCTGCAAAACAAATTTTAAAAGACCCCAATAAAAGAGAAGTGACCGTCTTAGAAATCTTATACGAGGTAGGTTTCAACTCCAAATCCTCTTTTTATACTGCTTTTAAAAAAGCAACCCAATTGACTCCATCTGCATTTAGAAAACAATCCCTTACGTAGAATTCCAAGGTTTTATTTTCTCATTTTTTAATAAAAAAATCAGTCCGATTTTCTTTAGTCGGACTTTTAAAGGGATTGAAAAACACACATTTGCATCATAATTTAAAAAACAAACAAAGATGCACACTGTAATAAAAATATTCAAAATTGCTTTAGGGCTTTGGATAAGTACACTCCTGGGTTATGGTCAAAAACAACAAAAAACAGTAAAGGAATTACACGGGATTGAAAATGAAATTAAGGCGTTTATGACTACTTACCAAACAGTAGGGTTATCGGTTGCTGTTGTCAAAAACGATGACCTTATCTATGCAAAAGGATTTGGATATCGAAATCTAGAAGCCCAACTTCCCGTAACAGAAAACACCCTATTTCCAATTGCTTCGATGACAAAAGCATTTTCTGGAGCGCTGTTGGGAGTTTTAGTCGATCAAAAAAAGCTAACATTGAAAGACAAACCTAGTTTGTATGTTCCCAATTTTGAGTTCTACTCCCCTACAATGAACCAACTTATCACCATAGAAGATTTGTTGAGTCACAAAAGTGGAATAGGTGGTCAAGGGGTTTCTCAGGAAATGTTTCCTACCCATGACAAATTGGAAATGGTGCAACGCTTGCAATACCTAAAACCTCAAGCTGAAATCAAAAACAGTTGGAAATACAGCAATATTGGCTACACATTAGTTGGGACAATTGCAGAACAAGTTACTGGAGAAAGCTGGGACAAAAACATACGTGAAAATATTCTACTACCCTTGGAGATGTATCGTTCATGTACGTCTTTAAAAAAACTGCAAAAAGATCAAAATTTTGCCTTAGGTTACGGCATGCTCAAAGGAGCAATTAAAACAGTTCCCTACCAAAAGTATTATGCCTTTACCCCTGCAGGAGCACTGAAAAGTTCAGCTGAAGAAATGAGTCACTGGATGCGGGTTTGGCTCAACAAAGGAAAACACAAAGAAAAACAAGTAATCCCTAAGTTCTATATACAACAGGCTTCACGACCTCAAAACATCAAATACAATGAGGATTATACTAAGGAATCCTATTTATTTGCCGAAGGTTTTGGTTGGCGAATTCGTTCTTGGAATGGGCATTATCGTTTGAGACACGGTGGAAATACAACAGGCTTTAGTTGTGTGACGGAGCTTTTTCCAATGGAAGGCCTAGGAGTTGTGGTATTGTGCAATCAGCAGAGCTCTATCCTACCCTATATAATTTCTGATATTATCTCTAGAAAAATGTTACACCTACCTAGCGAAAGAGAATATCCAACGTTGGTGACAGATATATATACCCCTACCAAAGATAGCCCATTGAATAAAGATAAAATGCCTACCGTTGCGTTGAAGGCTTATGAAGGAACCTACCATGCCAAAGGTTTTGGAGATATAAACATTGTCAAAGAAAAAGGGAAATTAAGCGCCCAATTCCCTAGCTTCACTTTTACATTGGGACATGTGAATTACGATAGTTTTTACCTAAAAGGAAATGAAGATTTTGACAAGTCTTTTGACCCTGAATTTAGAGTTTCCTTTGAAAAAAATGAAAAAGGTGAAATCCTGTTATTTAAAATACATGCTCAAAAAGAACCTATTGTTTTTTATAGAAAATCCAATTAATCCCTTAGCTTTCATTATGTACTATGATGCGATATTTTATAAGAATTTAAAAACATGTATTTTAGACCTACCAAATAGTAGCTTTTCAAAAAATATCAACCAAGATGACGAAAACTTATAAAATCACAGGGATGACCTGTGGAAGTTGTGTAGCAAAAGTAAAAACAGCTCTGCTTTCAGTAGTCGAGGTGAAAGAGGTTGTAATTCACAAAGAAGACGAAAGTGCAACAGTTACCTTAGATACCGAAGTATCTATTACTACTTTGCAAAACGTCTTGGATAGTAAATATAGTATTTCTGATGCTATCAAAATCGAATCAAAACAAAAGCAGCGCTCTTGGTTTGCAACTTACAAGCCTATTTTGTTGCTATTTTTGTATATTTTTTTAATTGCCGCTTTGGTAGAAGTAAACTCAATTTCGATAGACACAAGACGTTGGATGCGTCACTTTATGGCAGGCTTCTTTATTGCCTTTTCATTTTTCAAACTATTGGACCTCAAAGGATTTGTTCAGAGTTTTTCTAGTTATGATATCCTAGCACGAAGAATACCTTATTGGGGATATTGCTACGCTTTTTTTGAATTTATTTTAGGAGGTGCTTTTTTAATGGATTTCAACCCTGTTCTAACCAACATTTCTACCCTAGTATTGATGTCCGTCAGTAGTATCGGCGTCATACAAAGTGTCTGGTCTCACAAAAATATTAAATGTGCTTGTTTAGGCAACGTCTTTAACCTTCCTATGAGTACTGTTACAATAGTTGAAAATGGTTTGATGATTGCAATGAGTTTGTACATGTTAATTCTTTAATGTTTGAAATGAAAAGGTTTATTATATTTACCTAAAAACAAACTTTATTTGCATGAATAGCC